>DASCRE010000296.1:0-12315 GCA_034408645.1 Fidelibacterota bacterium
AAAACCGTTATTCACCGGTTCGAATCCGGTCGACGCCTCGTTACATTATTGATGCCCGGGTGGTGGAATTGGTAGACACAAGGGACTTAAAATCCCTCGGATGTATAATCCGTGACGGTTCGAGTCCGTCCCCGGGTACACTACTTTTCTCTGTAAAAAAAAACCTGTACTATCATCGGAGGTTTTCTGTTTTTAGTTGTGATATGATTTTCTAATATTTGTATCACACCTATTCAAATAAAGTCAAATATACCCGGATTCGGGACACACTTTCACTTGGGGAGCACCCCCTATGTTTTTGATATAACCACCTCTCACACAAAACAGGATGCTTTGGTGTGATTTCCATCCTTGACATTCTCAGTATCAGGGTGTATTATTAGATAGGACATCTTAAAGAATAATGAATAAAATACTATTTATAATCACACTTATTGTTTTAATGGTGGTGCCAGTTTCCTCAACCACCATCAATATTCCTGCAGATTATCCCACCATACAAGAGGGGATCGATGTATCCATATTATAATTCATTACCTGTAAGACCATGTCTCATGAGCAACACCTAAGACAATTACTTTCCCACATTGATGGCAGGGGATATAAAGCCTATAAACAGACCAAGGGTTCCTATGAATTCCCTGATTTCACCTTGTACATCGATCACGTTCAGGGTGACCCTTTTGCTCTACCATCCAAAGTTCGTCTTCGGGTAGACCAGGAGCGTACCCAGATCCCTAGAGACCTGTGGCCCAACTCTGTGCGTCAGGTAGCCCTAGAAGATTTTATTGCCCGCGCAGTATGCCGATCTATTCAGGACATTGTGACTCCGAAAAAAGGTTCTGGAAAGAGTGGAATCGTGTTTATTGATTCGGGCCAGCAGGAGGTTCTGGAACGCACCGCAGTGGTTATCGAGGAAGATTGGGTAGAGGCCCGCCTGCAGGTAGGCCTGCCGGCAGCAGGCAGAAAAATACTTGGGAAACAGGCATCTATAATGTTGTGTAAGGAGATCCCTCAGATTGTTGAGCAGGCTTTAATGTGGAGAAACCTGGATCAGGACCAGTGTCTTTCGTTCGTAGAATGTGTGGAGAATCAGGAAGCAGTTCGCCGTAAGCTGAATGAGTCTGGCCTAGTGGCCTTTGTAGCCAATGGTGCCGTATTGCCTCGGGAGTCAGGCATCAGCGACCGTCCTTTATCTGGAGATCAGGTTGTCAGCTTTCAGGCACCGACCTCTTTGGAAACTCAAATAGAAGTGCCCAACCAACTGCATGGCGGGGAAACCATGGTTCGTGGTCTGGGAATCCCCAAAGGGGTCACCCTAATCGTGGGGGGTGGTTATCACGGAAAGTCAACGCTGCTCAGGGCATTGGAGAAGTGCGTATATGCCCATATTCCTGATGATGGCAGAGAGTATGTGGTCACAACAAAAGATGCAGTAAAAATCAGGGCGGAAGATGGTCGTCGGGTTGAAAGCGTTAATATTAATCCTTTTATTACCAATTTACCCCAAAAGATAAGCACAGATTCATTTTGCAGTGAGGATGCCAGCGGTAGCACCAGCCAGGCAACCAATATCATGGAGGCTCTGGAAGTAGGAGCCAATTTGCTGCTTTTGGATGAAGACACCTCCGCCACAAATTTTATGGTCCGAGATGCCCGCATGCAAGAGCTAGTTCATAGAGATCAGGAGCCCATCACTCCTTTTGTGGACCGAGTGCGGGAGTTGTACGACACCCTTCAAATATCAACAGTTTTGGTCATGGGAGGATCCGGTGATTATTTCGATGTGGCAGACCATGTCATTAAAATGCAGGATTTTCGTCCCCATGACGTAGGTCAGAAGGTCAGGGATCTGGTCCACAGCCATCCCACGGAGCGCCAGGTGGAAACACCAGAACCATTTGGACAGGTTACAGCTCGAATTCCCCAGGCGGGGAGTTTTAGTGCCTCAAGAGGTCACAGGAAAGTAAAAATTGAGGTACAGGCTCGTGACCTTATGATATATGGATCGGAAACAGTTGACCTTCGCTACATTGACCAGTTAGTGGAAAGCAGTCAAACCAGAGCAGTTGGCCACGCGATTTATCTTGCTACTCGAACACTGATGAGTGATTTTGCTACAATGAGGGATGTTGTTGAAGGTTTGGAACATTTTTTTGACAAAAACGGTCTGGACGCTCTTGACCCTTTTTACATGAAGGAATATCATCCTGGAAATTATTCTAGGCCACGTAAATATGAGATTGCTGCGGCTATCAACCGGCTTCGTACTGTAGAGCTGCGACACAGGAAATAATGTTCAGTCTAAGGTCACAATATCTGTTAAATAGTGTATTTTGTTTTATCATGAGTGCGTTGCTTGGTTCAGCAAAAGAAATACCGGAGATTGGGGATACATTTGTATCATTCGCTGGTATTGAGTTCAAAGTAGTAAAAAACGGAGAATCCAACAAACACTACATTTGGATGCACGGTGATGAAAAAACCGCTAACATGGCCATAAATTATCATTTAAAACATTACAATGGTACGGCATTTCTGATAAAAAGTGATGAGCGGGAGGTAATATATCATAACACCAAAATTGATCCAAATCGAATATTCTCACGGTCAGGCTCATTTAGAACTTTAACCAAATTCAAGCTGGAATGGGCGCCAGGGACCATCAAGAAAGCTCTAAATGAACTGGACCAAGAACGCGGACAATTTCTTGATATGGTTTTTCCCGACTCTGGAGGTATTTTAATCTCAGTCCACAATAATTTTCGTGGTTACAACCTGAGATATGAGTTAAAGAATCATACAAAAGTTTCTATAAACCCGAAAGAGAATCTCCGTGACTTTATCATTTGTACTGACCATGGTGACTTTGACATATTATCAAAAGGTGGTCATTTTAATGTGATTTTACAGGATCAACTGCCTGAGGGAGATGACGGCAGCCTGTCCTGGGCTGCAATACGAAATGGAATTCGCTATGTAAATATTGAGGCAAGGTTAGGGTGGTTATCACAACAGAAAAAAATGCTGAAATTTGTTGAAGAGCGTTTAAATTGATTGATAAAATAAAAGTGTTATATGCAATAGGATTAACTTAACTCATCTATTTGAGTGACCCTTTTCTTTCTGTGACCATTCAGTTTTCTCGATACTTTCTCGAACAGATCCTCCTCAAATTCTTCATTATTTTCATAGCAATACCCAAAGACTGACTCCCACAATTTTCTTTCCTCCATACAGAAATAGAAAAAGACATCATTCTGCCACGGTCGAAATACCTCCCACGCAGTGACGAACATCTCATTTTTTATCTGGAACGGATAGGAGAGCTTTCCTGCAGAGTCCTCCATAGGTATCTGCAATACCTTGCTCTGGGGGCCTTTAATTCTGAGGCTATTGATGGCTGGTTTAATAAAGGTCAGCGTGCCAAAGGATACCAGTGCTACTTCATCGGGGGAAAAAGTGGAAAGAACTTTTCCAATAAGCTGCTCATAATCGTCTTTCCATCCACGGTAATATACCATCGGGTGAAAGTGAAACCCGACCCTGATTCCATTATCTGCTGCAGTTCTAGCTGCCTTTAGGCGGTCATTTTCAGAGGCCGTTAGGTGTTCCTCATTTTCAATAAAGATCTGTGGGTTAAGTGACCAACTTAAGAAAACATTTTCCGGTACATCTGCTTCAAGAAAATAAGAGATATTCTTTGATTTTGTTTTCAGTTCTAGGATAATGTTTGAATTGTTACGGGCAAAATTGAATTGAGCATCGAGTACACCGTTTTTATTACCCAGAAAGAGTGAGTCTGAAGACTGTCCGGAACCGATATGGTATTTTTTCTGAGGATCGAGGGTAATCCGCTGCAGTTTTTCGTGGAGGTTTGCGTCAACGGTGATATGATTCGAATCATAGAAGGTCTGGATACTGCAATAACTACAGCCAAAGCCACAACCCTGAACCGAGTCAATTGTCCGCAGGTTGCAGCAAACAGTTTTTTCAGAAGCCACTGGGCACCATCCAAAGACAGTGTTATCACTATTTTGGACATTTACTTTTTTTCCAGGAGAAACCGATGAATATGAAGGAGAATTTATGGGCGGATAGACCGTTCTACTTTTTTTGAGGGAGAGCCATCTATCCTGGAGCTTTCGAAACAGGATTTTTTTTGCAGACTGTTCATTTCCTTCTAATGTTCCTTCCAACTCGTACCATTGTTCGGGCAGACCAGGTTCTCCCCACATTTGGAGATCTGCAGCGATCTCGGTTATCTGCCGGAGTTCCTGAAAGGTCAAGCGGTGCTTAACACCGATCTTGCTTATATTTTTCTTTAGCGTTGGGTCAAGACTTGAATAGAGTTTTTCCTCAGAAAACAGAGCGAATCGCTCACTGTACTTAGTGGTATTTTTTGACCTACTCATATCTTAATCTGTTAACCAAAGCCTTTATGATCTTATTTGAAATGATCTTACTTCTCATGCCTGTGTTTCAGAAATTTTTTTTCAATAACTCTTCACTATTTTTGTATATAGTAGTTATGAAATTATGAGATATATTGTGATTTCAAGTAGTTTTATTAGTTTTTTGTCAAATTCATTTTCGAGTGGGTTTAATTATTTTACCACCCAAAAGTATTTCCAGGTTTTCAATGATATGGTTATAGTTAATCTCTTTATTAAAAAATAGAGTTGGGATAAATTGAAGGTAGATTTGGGAATGTTGACGATCAGAAACAAGCACTTGATTCGGCTTTTTCTTTGACTTAATTTTTCTCTTGAATTGCAGATAATTGCAATCTTAACCAAACATTTTTTTTAATTCATTTAATAAAAGGAATATCAATATGGCGACTTTGATTTTGCAGGAGACACACCGCGCATTGGAAGAGAAAATGGATTCTCTTGATAAATTAAAGAATGAGACTTCAATAAAGATTAGAGATGCAGCTAGTTATGGAGATCTTAAGGAAAATGCGGAATACCACGCTGCCAGGGAGGTGCAGAGTTTAGTAGTACGTAAGATACAATTGATGCAGACCCATTCGCCATTCCAAATCATTGAGCAAAGCGAAATTGATACCGACAAGGTAGGATTTGGTAATAAAGTAACAATCCGTAAAGAGGGCAAAGATAAGGCCGAAGACTATTACCTATTAGGCCCAATCGAATTTGAGTTGGATCTTTATCCTTTGGTTGTAACCTACCATTCACCTTTTGGCCAAGCCATAATTGGGAAAAAGGTTGATGAATATTTTACGCTTGAGATCGAAGGTAAAGAGACGAAGTTCACAATTACTGCAATTGAAAAGATTTCTGCAAAATGATGATCAATAATATCCCACCTCTTTGAAAAAAATGGCGATGGGGTAAATTGAAGATCATGTCTTCTTTAAAATAAATATGAAAAATAGAATCGGTTCTATATTATTTATAGGATTGTTAGGTGCTCAACCAAATTCTGATCTTGATCAAATTATATCAGACCATATGAACTCTGGATATATACCAGGTCTGTCTGCATGTATTGTTGTAAATGATCAGGTTATATGGTCAAATAGTTACGGAACAGCTAACATAACACTAAATATCCCTGTTGCTGAGGATACACACTTTTTGTTAGCATCTATTTCAAAGTTAGTGACAACAACAGCTATAATGCAGCTATATGAAGATGGCAGCATCGAGCTCCATGATTCTATAAACCAATATCTTCCATTTACAGTGACCAATCCCTTTCACCCTAACACTGAAATAACTCTCTATATGCTCTTGACACATACCTCCAGCATATATGAGGATCTAACCTTTTCAGAAGAATACTCCATTTTCGGAAATAACCCGGAGCTTGAATTAGAATATTTTCTCTCCAATTATTTGATGATAGGTGGAGAATTTTATTCATCAAACAACTACCATAATTATGGGCCTGGTAATCAGTGGAACTACAGTAACATAGGATTTGCGCTAATTGCCTTAATAGTTGAAACCATAGCTGAACAATCATTTGAAGAGTACTGTGATTTAAATATTTTTAACCCTCTTGGCATGGAAGAAACCTCATGGCATTTTGAAGAGATGGGTGGATCAACGGTTGCTATGCCCTATGAATGGATGCCGGGGTGGGAGGAGATGGGACATTACTTTATTCCATATTATCCGTCAGCACAGCTCAGGTCAAGTGTTGGTGAGCTTAGTTCCTTTCTAATTGGCTATATGAAAAATTTTTCAGGATTATTGAGTGATGAGACTATTGAATTAATACTCACAGAACATATTGATGATGGCTGGAGTTGGATGAATATGAGTGAGGGGTGGGGCCTTGGTTGGTACCATAAAATTATAAATGGAAGGGATGTTTGGGGTCATAATGGTATGATGTGGGGAGTATTGACTGAGATGTTTTTTAGTCCAGAAGATAATGTTGGTATTATTATCTTAACCAATGGAGGTGACTATTATGGCAGTTGGTATTCTGATGTTATTGCCATTGAAAATGCAATGCTAGATTATGGATATGAATATTTGGAATTAAATCAAGTATTAAATATAAACTATAATGCTAGTTGGAATATTATTGGGCTACCCTTAGAGGTAGAGTTTGCACACTATCAAACACTATATCCTGAGTCAATTGAAGGGACACTTTACTCTTTTGATGGGAACTACGATCTTGCAACAAACCTAATTAATGGGAAAGGCTACTGGTTGAGATTTAATGAGGAATGCAGTACCAATATTTCAGGCACCGGGATCAATGAACTAACAATTAACCTGCATGAGGGATGGAATCTCATTACAGGTGGAAGTATTTCTTTTGATGTTTTATATATACAGGACCTAGATGGGATAATAATTTCAGGCACTATTTATGGTTTTAACAACGGTGCATATATTAATACAGAAAGCATAGAGCCAGGAAAAGGGTATTGGATTAAGACAAATAGCTCTGGTTCTGTTACCTTAATAGAAAATTAATTTTTCCCCTTTTTGTAAAAAAGTAGGATGGGGTAAATTGAAAGGATTCAAATCTGTGATACTTTGAATAGATTTAGGTATAATAAAATGAAAATAGTTTTTGATTAGGAACACTAAATTTTGACTAACTACAAATTACTTGATGATGCAACAAAACAATATTATAAAAAACAAATTACTAATTGTGCTCAATCGTTAGGAGGTAAAAATTATTTCCTACAACTACTTGAGGAGATTAGAGTAACTCACCCTCATCCATTAATGGCAAAAGATTCCTCATTTCGTTTTGCTCATGGAATTGTAAAATGGAAAAAAGTTATTTTTAAAGAAAAAGTTTTATTATTAATAGAATTGTTCAATAATAAAACAAGCAATGAAAATATTATGCCAAAAAATGGTACTAAGAGGTATAAATCTACTATGAACCTTTTGAGAACTGTAGGCCCAATAGAATTTGAAATCCGTCCCAAAAATAGCAAAAATGGATATGGTTTTACTTTGCGTCCGTTTGATATAACTGATAAAAATACTGTACGTTTAAATTTTATGTTTGAGGTATTATTTTTTTTACCGCTTTACATTGTAAAACAAGTATTTAATGGTCCGATAAATAATACCCCGACTTCTACTTAAAGTTTGTAATTGATTTCATCTCTTTGTAAAAAACTGGGGATGGGGTGAATTGAAGAGATGAAGAGACTTTTATTTTTAGTATAGACAGATTGTCTTTAACCTCTTGTAGAGTTAAACTCTATATAGAGTTATGGAATTATAATCTTCTATACCTTGTTGACGAAAATATTAATTAATGAAAGGATGTTATGAAAGAAAAATGTAATAATAAATGGTGTTGCTATTTGTATGGGCTATTAGATTTGGTTTGTTTTGTTGGCGGTGCATACTTGCTCAGTGCAGCAATTTTTGGTGGATGCTGTGGTTTGACTACGTGTAGCTGTGGAGTACTGGGTTTGCCGCTGATTGTTTTGGGTTGCATCATCCGCTGTTGGACTGGTAGAGGTTGTTGTAACACGAAAGAATGCTGTGTACCTAGTAGTAAAGATTCTGATACTACTGATTAATTAATAATAACAGGCAGGCAACCCTGTTTGTAAGCAGCACCCACAGGCAGGAGAGTTTGTACAGACGAAGATGAGGGCTCTCCTGAAGGAACCAACCTCTTTGGAAAAAGAGGGGATGGGGTAAATTATGTTATGGGTTTTAAATTGATAAAATATAACTTCATTCTACTTTTCACTGCTTCAATTATTGCCCAGGAATTTTCTCCAGGTCCCTACGGAACCAACTACTACGACACTGCAGGCCCATTTCAGATTCCCGATGTGAATGCCCAGGTTTTGGGTGACATCAATTATGATGAATCTATCACTGTGGAGGATGCGGTATGGAGCAACAGAGCTTTTACCGGGGAACTTGATCTGACAGAAGAGCAGTTCATGATGGCTGATGTAAACCAGGACAGTGTTATAGATGAACTGGATGTCATCGGAACGGTGAACCGGGCATATCAATCAGAATATTCTTACTGGAATTTTGAAGAAGAGTGGAACGGTGAGGAAACCTACATTTTCATTCATTACAGTCCGGAAGTAGGTTATTCTACTCCTTTGTGGATATCTAATGAACGTGAAGCCCTTTTGAATAATTCTCCGATGAATGTTCATTATTTTTTTGTTTCCAGCAGGGAGTCGGCATTGGAAGATGTTCTGACAGTTAAAGAGTTCTATGATGAGATTTTGGATGGAATGTCCGATGAGATCCAAGTCCATTGGAAAAAGCACCTGCATTTTGTACCCATACCGGTTGATTCCCTTGATAACTGGCTCACAGAAGCACTAAATGGGAATTATGCACTTGGAATCGACCGATTTCAGAAACTGAAACAGATAGGCTATCTGGGAAATCCAAATGGATTTACGGGAACCTATGTCCATTATTTAGCACATGAAGCACTGTACTTTGATTACGAGTATGAAGCGCTAACTGAGGATGAAGAATATTTTGAGATCAGCGTATTTGACAGCACACTCTATTCTGGAGGGTGGTCGCCAACCATTTCCACCATTGTAGACCTTCCGGACAGTGATTATATCTCAACAGTTTCCCGCATGGAGATAGAAGCTCTTTTACCTTGCAACGGATATCTGGACTCTAATTGTGATGACTATGATAGGATCGCCTATTTTTATGTGTGCCAGGGGCAGTGTTATGAATATATCTATTATCCCTTGGAGGAGGAGGCCTGTTTGGAGGCCGGGTATTCCTGGAACAGTGACGAGGAGCTGTGCTACTCCATAGAGTACCTTGATGGTGTGTCACAGGATGAGTGTCCAGAAGAAAACTGGAACTACAACCGGGAGTGTCAGGAGATCGCCCGGTGGATCACACCGTTCGACCGACAGCCAAACTCTGTTACGGATATTACACCCTATTTGGGAATGCTCTACTCCGGTGGAAGCAAAATGTTTAAGTTTATGATCGGCGGATGGCCCAACCGGATACTCACCGTTAAACTGAGACTGTTTGAAGCGGAAGAGCAGACCCCTGTGAGGCAGGAATTTCATCCAATGTGGTTTGGTGGCGGATTTTACTCTGGGGGAGAGCCCGTTTATAATGATAACCTGGATCCGGTTGTATTTCATGTTCCTGAGGATGCAGTGAAGGTTGAGTTCAGCACCTATATCACTGGCCACGGTTGGGGTAGCGATACGGGTAATTGCGCTGAGTTCTGCAATACACGGCATTTTTTCACTGTGAACGGCGGTGTCTACGAGTTTGACAAATCCCACCCCACAGCAGGCGGAAATACCACCTGTATGGACCTTGAGAGCATCAGTGATGGTGTGATACCGAACCAGTGGGGGACCTGGGGCTATGGCAGGCAGGGCTGGTGTCCGGGAATGGATGTAGAACCGTTTGTGGTGGATATCACAGATTATTTAATTCCAGGGGAAGAAAATGTTATGGAGTATGAGGCCTGCTGGGCATCCGCATCAAACCAGTGCTATGGCTACTGGCCCACCATTACAGATCCCAGTGGTTATCTGGCAAATATCGTCATGTCATCCTTTATTATAATTTCACGTTAAGTTGGAGCGTATTATGAAGAGATTTCTCCTTTTTTACATTATTTCTGGTCACCTGCTTTTAGCGGATGATGTCACTCTCTGGATCTCATCTGCAGATGACAACTCTGTTTCTTTATCGATGGTAGCACAAGAGGAGATATATGGATTTCAAATGATGATTGGCGTTGATGGGGGACCGGAAAATATATTTGCACCGGTGGACAGTCTTTTTTATAATGAAGCAGGTGACAGTGTAAGCTCAACAGTTGTTTATGCCCTCTCAGGAGCTGTTTTAGACTTTGGATATACCTGTTTTATAAATGCCGAAGGTTTAGTGGTGGCATTCTCTTTTGACAATATGGTGATTGCTCCCGGGGACACGGTCGTTTTGGCTGAGTTCCCCTGGATGGTACCAGGAGTGAGCCCGGACCAGGTCAACATTGTCGATCCGATTTTTGTCGGTTTGAATGAAAACGGAGTGCCTGTCAGCCTTGAAGTGGAGTACGGTCTCGTTGAGTACCAGGATGGATGGCCCTATGAAACCATAACCCAGGTCATTTCCTCACCGACTGTGGCACCATTCGAATCGGGGAATAAAGTACTTTTTGGAGATTATAACGGTTATTTCAGGATTGTAAATCCTGATGGAAGTGATGAGTGCTGGTTCGATACCGGAAACCAGATATGGGGTTCCCCTGCAGTGAGCGATATTGATGGAAATGGTGACCTGGAGATCATTATTACTTCCAAAAGCCAGCACCTATATGTTCTTGATGATGATTGCGGCCTCGAACTGGATTTTGATGCGGAACAGTATTTAATGGGGACTCCTGCCATTGGAAATTTGGATGATGACCCGGAAAAGGAAATTGTATTTGGTGGATACACCAATCCCGGAACCATATTTGCCATCAATCATGATGGCTCTCCGGTGGATAATTTTCCTCTTGAACTGGATGAAAAAATTCAGAGGGGTGTTGCTCTAGCAGATTTTAACGGCAACGGAAAAGATGATATAGTGTGCGGGACCGACGATGAGCATCTTTATCTCATTTATGATGATGGAACCATCGCAGATGGGTTTCCCTTTGAGGCCAGTGGTGACTTCAGGAGCGCTCCCATTGTTATTGATGTGAATGGAACAAAGACTATATTCGCAGGTTCTCGGGACAACTCATTTTATGCGCTGAATTCTGATGGAAGCTTGCTGTTTGAAATACAGACCGGTGACGATGTACCGTCATCTGCAGCTATCCTGGAAACTGATTCAGGGCCTGCCGTCTTTTTTGGTTCAGAGGATGATTTTCTCTACGGAGTAGACTTAGATGGTAATCCACTTCCCGGGTGGCCAGTTGATACAGGAGTTGATGTGATCGGCTCACCGGTGTTTGCTGATCTGAACGGTGATGGTTCACCGGAGGTGATTGCCACGAACGGCGGTGTAGATCTTCTGGTATTCGGATTGGATGGGACACCTTTTGATGAAATTCCTATTGATTTTGAGTTGCCTTTTGTCAGTTCTCCCAGCGTCGCCGATATGGATATGGATGGTGACCTGGAGCTATGTGCAGGAACAAGTGAGAGTGTTGTCGCGGTGGATATAAAAGATCCCGGAACAGCGGAAGGATATTGGAACGTGTACCGGGGGAATTTGGACCGAAATGGTTTTTACCAGACTTCAGGTGGTGGTATGGAGATTTCCCACATTGCGGACTGGAACCTGGTAGGCCTCCCTTTGAATGTGGAGGATGCTTCCGTGTTGACTCTTTTTCCCGAATCGATTGAGGGAACACTTTTTTCGTTTGAAGGAAGCTATGTTCAGGAGGATATGTTGGTACCGGGAACCGGATATTGTTTGCGGTTTGAGTCTGGAGGGACAACCGTCTTGACCGGAACAGCCATCAATTCATTGGTCCTTGAGCTTGCTGAAGGGTGGAACCTTATTTCGGGGATCTCATCCGCTGTGAGTGTGAATGATATCGGTGATTCCGGAGAAATTATCATTCCCGGGACGATCTATGGATATAACGGCTCTTATCTCCAGGCGGAAACCATAGAACCGGGGAATGGCTACTGGACGAGAACGGATGAAGCAGGCTCGATCACAATTTCTAATACTTTTAGCAGGAAAGAGGGAAGCAGATCTCTACTTACAGATGAGCCAATGGGAAATACTCTGCAGTTCCATAACGGAATGAATTTGTATTTTGGTGTTGAGCTATCTGAAAATAAAATTTTGAATTACAGCCTGCCCCCTAGAA
>DASCRE010000297.1:0-2844 GCA_034408645.1 Fidelibacterota bacterium
TCAAATCTAAAAAGAGAATATCACCTTCATATTGAGACAGGCTCCAGGGATCACAGGTATCACAGGGGTAACAGACATTAAATATCTGGTTTTGGTGGGCATTACTTATCTGCTGACCAGCACAGTACTCCTGGGAGAAAAGACTGCCACCGAAGAGAAACACCCAAATTATTGCAATTTTATTTATAACCTCCTCCTTTACATAAAAACTCTCTGGAATTTAAGACTTTTTTATACTAATAATAAAGCCCCATTAGTAACGGCAATGGTAAATGTGAGTAATATCACATAAATTGGGTGTTTGAACGAATTTATAACTTATTTTAGATTTCCCCTGATGGTTTTAACTGATATAATCAAGTCCACAATCATGTTTACTGACATTGTTGGGTATAGTGCTATGACCAATAAGGATCAAGAACATGCCTTGGAACTCTTATCCACCCACGATAGCATAATCGAGCCCATAATCAGCCAGAATGACGGCAAGATCATTAAAAAAATTGGAGATTCTATTTTTGCTGAATTTTTAAACCCGCAAGATAGTATACATACAGCCCAGAAGATTCAATCTAATTTAAAAAAACGAAATTCAGTCTGCAGCAAACAGGACCATATACAAATTCGAATTGGACTGCATACTGGAGAGGTGGTCAGAAAAGATGATGATTTATTCGGCCATGATGTGAACCTCTGCAGCCGGATTGAATCCATTTCTCCCCGCGGCGGAATTGCTGCCAGCGCTGAACTTATCGAATTCATTAAAGACGGGTTCGAGTTCCCCATAAGGGAAATGGGATATATCAAACTGAAAAATATTGTTAATCCCCATCAGATTTATAAAATTTATCTGGATCAAAATGACTACCAGACTGAATCTGATAAACAGCTTCAGCAAAACCTAAGTGACCATGGTATTGAAATTCTGGATATGGACACGTATACAACTAGAAAAACATTTTCAGCGGCTGTGCTATATGTTAAAAACCTTGGAAGAGATGAAGATGAATCTATCGCCTACGGCCTAACTGAAAATCTCATAAATGACTTTTCCTACATCAATAACTTCCGGACACCCGGGTTTAATGAGACATTGCACTATAAAAATACCGAACTGGGACGGGATGATATCGGTCGTAAACTACAGGTTAATAATATCTTACATGGCACCTTTCTGAAAGAAAAAGAGACTCTTAAACTCAGTTTTGAGCTATTGGATATCAATCAGGGACAAATACTATGGAGTGAAACCTGGACTGATCAACTGAGCAATAACAATAATATCCGCAGCCATATACTTACATCAGTCCTTTCACAATTCGGTATGGAAATACCTCAGCAATTACAAGACTCACTATTAGATAAAATGACAAACAACCAGGATGCGCTGGAAGCTTATTATGAGGGGAAATACTGCTCTGATTTCCTCACATCAAAAGAGGACCTGGCAAATGGGAATTCACTGCTTAAAAAAGCTTTAGTACTGGATAGTAATTTTGTGGAAGCACATTACCTCTATGGAATGTCATGCCAGAGACTTGGGAACAATGATGCAGCAGAGACCGCACTACTAGAAGGCCAGGATATGGCTGAGTCAAAAAACAACCTCCAGGGTCTTGCATTTATTTATAAAGGATTTAGCACTTTATATAGTGCCTGGGGAAAATGGGATAAAGCACGATTTAATATTGAAAAAGCACTAAAAATTCAGGTTGATCTGAATAATAATACAGTAGAAGCAATGCTCCGCTTAGATTATGCAAATCTATTAAATCATTTAGAAGAGACTGATCTTAGCATTGAGCAAAATAAACAAGCCAGCAGATTATTAATAAATCTGGAAGATGATCGCCTTTTGGGTATTTCTTACGCAGTTATGGCAAATAGTTATCTTGTAATTAATCAATTTACTCAGTCAATTACATCTGGTAATAAAGCGATCGGTATATTCCGTAAACTTGGCATGACTAACTATGAAGCAAGATTATTAGTTATAGTGGGCGATGGGTACTGCAGAACAGGTGATTTAGAAAACTTGAAAATAGTTGTTGAATCAGCGCTTCCAATTGTTCAAGAATTTGATGACATTTTTCTTGAGGGAAAGCTAAACTATTTCAATGCCCATTACTATCTCAATCAAAATGATTTTTCCAATGCAATATCTTATATTGATGAAAGTATAGAACTATATAATTCAGCTGAACAAATACGGTTTGAAACGCAGACTCTAATTGAAAAATTGTGCATATTAATGGAAAATGAAAGTGATAATATTGATCCAATTATCACAAAGATTGAGCGACTAATAAAAAAACTGAAGGGAACTTATGAGAATGATCTATTTACTGCATTAAAATTATACATTAATTCTAATAAAGACAATGAAAATAGTGATAACCCAAATGATCTATTAAAAGCTATTGAAAAACCACGAAGCATCATTCCTGTAACTTACCCCTTAATTTACTGGTACCTGGCTCGCACATATCATGCTATAGGTCAACCTGATAAAGCCAGCAAATGTCATGAAAAAGCTAAAAATAATATTACTACTTTGGCTGAAGGTATTACTGATATGAAAAATAGAGAAAACTTCTATAATCTTTATTTCCATAAACGGATTGGGGAGGGTCTTTCCTAAAATAACTGATAATATTCAATAACCAAGGCAGTTATTTAACCTTTCAAAGATTATTACCGATTTCGGGCCTCTAAATCCAGCAGATATTTCTTCACACCCAAACCTCCTCCATAGCCTCCTAAGTTCCCATTAGAAGAAATAATCCGATGGCAGAATAAATTCAATGAAAATGTAACCCGTGATAAGAAAGTAGCGAAGGCTCT
>DASCRE010000298.1:0-10138 GCA_034408645.1 Fidelibacterota bacterium
CTGTCACCTTATCCCCAGCATATTTCACATCATCAATGCCATCAATAAATCCATCAATAGAATAAAACCCTCCCCACTGATACGGAACATGATAATTTGTCCCCACTTGGATCCAGCCTGGTGTTTCTACCGCTACTCCGTGTGGATCGATAATAGGCCCACCAGTAATATTTCCTGCGTCTGCATCCCAAACATAACTTACATATGTGTCTGCTATTTCTAAAGCTTCGTCCGGAGTGACAATTGGGAAATGATAAGATTCCCTTTCATCATTTTCAGTAGGTTCCGGTTCGGGGAATTGGTTCGGAAATGTGTTATAATGGAGGCCATCAAATAAATGATTTGGAAGTGAGTAAACAGGTACATCTACCCATTCGTTATCTTGCTGTAACCAACAACTAATAGTCATACCATTGCTTCGAGTACTCATGATATATAAATGCCCTTCATCGTCTATATAAAATGGATCTTCAATATACGTATAATCAATATTTGGAATTTGAAAAATAGCTTTTATTGCTCCATTTGCATCATATAATCCAATGATTCTTATTACATCTAAAGGTACATTTTGAATGATGGATTCTACATATACATAATGGAGTCCATCCGCATTTTCCCCTAAGTATCTACCAGACCCTATTACATCCGGTTGAATAATGGTAAATGAGGATCCGTCCCCACTTATACGCAATGTATAATCATCTTCTCGAACGACATTTCTCGAATAGAATTTTTTTGAATTGTTGGTCCGGTCCAATCCAGAAATTGGTTCTTTTCCAATAAATTCATTCCCAAAATAGGATTTTCTAGTTTCGGAAATAGGATCTGTAATATGAATTCTATTCTGAGAAACTGAAAAAGAGGTAGGACCTAACTTAAACCCTGGTACATCTTTTATTTGCAATTGGTGATCACTCTGTCCCCAAGGAATAAACACGAGTTCCTTGTAAGTATATTGGGCCTTGAGAGCACCAATCAAGATGAGACTCATTGAAATGATTTTCACCATAGATGAAATATACGAAATCTATTGGATGGGGAACTATTTCATATACCAAAATATTCTAACAATGGGTAAATTTATAGTATTCACTTATAAAATCAAGTACTTGGAATTAAATCTCACCATATACGTTATACCATCAAATCTAACAGCCTTCCCATCATTATTAAAAGGGGTGGAATTATTTCAACAACACCATCTTCTTGGTCTGCACAAAATCCCCAGCCTGAATCTGGTAGAGGTAAATACCTGCGCTAACATGTCTGCCTATATTGTCTGTGGCATCCCAAACAGCGGACCTGAAACCCGGTTCCTGGGTGTTATATACCAGTTGAGAAATCTCTCTCCCCATCATATCATAGATGGACAATCTAACAAAGGCCTGGTCCGGTAAATCATATTTAATTGTAGTAACAGGATTAAATGGATTTGGGTAGGCTGAGTGTAACGCAAACATTTTTGGGATTTGAGTTTCTGCGGACCTGCGCAATATGATCTGTTCAATGCCAACATTAAACTTCACAACCTGAACACCTGCACACTGCGCCAGACTACCACTTCCATCAATGATTTCCCATACTTCCTCATTTTTAATATCAAATTCAAGTATCAGTGGTTTACCTCCATCCATCACCTCAATAACACAATCATCCGATCCACACAGTTTTGTATCACCAGAAAAACGTATATCGTTCCCACCCATTGGAGGTTTGGGCGGGAGGCTGTAACTTAAATTCATTTCTTCTGATACTTCCGCTCCAAAATATAAAGTTGTCCTGTTCATTTTCAGGGTGCTTGCAGTTGGGAAAAGGTTACTGTCAAAAGTTGTAGATTTTCTCCCCAGAACAGAATTAGGAATGACGATCATTCCGGAATCTGAGGTTCTCATCCAGTAGGATTTTCCTGGAACAAGGGATTCTGAATTCACATAACCACCATCATAGACATAGAATGTATTGGGGACAATGATCCCATCGGGATCAATGATGGATGTAACAGGAATTTCCGTTACATTTCCAGAAATTAAATTCCAGTTTGTCATAAGATTGAGTTCCAACTGAGGAACGACAAATCCTTCAACGGTTGACATCCCTGAACCATAAAACCTCAGCCAATACCCACTCCCGGGAGTCAGATGTTGGTCGTTAATATATCCCTGACCAAATCTAAATAAAGTCCCAACAACTGCATCTGGAAATAGAAACTGATAATCTGCGTTTTCAACCAATAATGGAACGCCAACCATATTCCAGTCTTCATTATAATTAATATCAAGAGTAATATATTCTCCCGCATTTATATAATCCGTTTTTGTTTTGGAATCTGTATCATCCTGAAAGTGTACGGTCAGGGTAACAGCGTATGTCCCACTTTCGGAGTATATCCAGACCGGGTCCCGCTCGTAACTGTCAATGAATCCATCATTTTCAAAATCCCATTCCCATTCAAGAGGATCACCTGTGGACAAGTCAGTGAAATAAACTTCCAACGGTACATTACCTTCCACCACATTTGCAGTAAAATCTGCAGTATCACCTAACTGGGTTGGATAAAATAATTGAGGGTCCGACCAATCGGACCACAATAAATTTTGATCCCGGTATCGCACTCTCCATTCATAATAGTGTGAGGGTTGCAGGGTTTCTCCTTGAATGTCCAACCGCCTAAGGTCAATTCCTTCATTCAGATCTATTGGGGTAAAATCAGGGACCCCTGTATCATAATACACGTTCTCCCAATCCCGCTTGGAATCAATGATGGTTTGCGACCATGAGTTATCTTCTTCCTTCAATTGAAAATGAGAACTCATGATATCGTGCTCTCCGCTATAGTGTGATGCGATCAGGCGACCATCAACATCACCAGCATTTTCATTAGGATATAGTGTCTCAGGTGTTCCGGGGGGAGGCGCATTCCGTTCGCGAAACCATGAGTCAAACACTTCATTGTCCATTTGAACGTCGGAATTTCCAAGGCTGTAGGCTGTGGCTCTGTAGCTGTTATTTTCACAATCCACATCAAAGACAGCATAACCATGATAATCATGGGAACGATGGATCTCAGGATAGTCGGTCTGATTGGAGTACATTCTCCACCGGTCCAGATAACCCCCTCCACCCCCAAAGCACATGATCCGGAGATTTCCCTCCATTGGCGCACCTCGTTCAAATGCATGAGTATGTCCATAGGAAATCTGCTCTACTTTATCATAGGAAGACAAAAGCGGAATCACCTGATTCTGCACCCACGAAGTATTTCCATCGGGCCATACCTCCGTACGTCCGGGATGGTGCAGTGACACAAAAATAAATTTTACAGCGTCATCACTCTGGGCAGTTTCAAGAAGATCTCCCAGCCAGTTTATCTGAGCATTTCCCTGCACGTTACTGTTTAGCCCAACAAATAGTACGGGGCCAACAAAGAATGAAAAATATCGCTCGCCCTCTGCCCCCCCAATGTCCTCATACTTTAAATAGTGATAAAAGGTGGGGGCCTCCATCTCATGGTTCCCTGCAACGGTCATAAAAGGAAGGTGGTCGCTCACCTGAGAGATAGGATTAAAAAACATATTTGTATATTGACTGATATTGTGTCCATTGTCAACGATATCTCCGGAAAGTATTGCTAAATGCACTTCCTTGTAGTAGTCCTCACCCCAGCGGTTTACAAAGGTTTGTTTCATAGATTCTATAATTGAACTGTGTACAGATGGATTTGACTGCGAATCACTGTAAATGGCAAATCTGACATTGCTTAATGTGTCGGAATAGGGATGGTGCGTTTGAAAAAGTTGAGTGGAAGACTCTGCTGAATCCGAAACAGCTTTGTAATAGTAGTCTGTGTCTGGCTGAAGTCCCTCCATTTTTACCCAGTGCCAGTAAAGGTCTTCACTGAAAGCATGATAACTACCTGTAGCTGTCTGCCCCAGTTCCTCAGTTAATCCATACTCAACGGTTGATTCTTCCGATCCCTCACTGTGCCAGCAGATATATATAGAGTTTGGTGTGGGTGTCTGAATAAATGGAGACATAAACGGTGATGGCGGTGTCTCAAACTCATGGCCATATCCTCCCATTGTCTCGATCTCATCCGAGGATAGATCCCGATCAAATATTGCCACCATTCCAACATCGATGGGATTATCATCACCATCATTATCTGCAAAAAAGAGCACCTGGTTTGCATCATCTGAAGGGTAAAGTGAGAACCTGCCTTCAAATCCTTGTGCTCCACCATTATGGAGAATCTGTCCATCCAGATAATAATCATAGTGGACACCCAGATTAACAGAAATTGCCAACCGGTACCATTCGCCGGGGACCAAAGAATATAGGGAATAGCCCGTATCACTCACTCCCACATTTCCTTGAGTATCTATAAAGGCATCCCCATCATTGGTGTTAGGCCAATTGGTCTGGTAAATGGTATACCACTGGTCCAGCTGGGAAATCTTAACATCCATAACAATGGTAAAGATATTCACCCATTCAGGATCACTGTAATAGCCATTGGCCTCAATATCATGGTAGCAGCGGTAAAAACTACTAACGCCTATATTCACCGCGCCATCCTCTTCTCCAGGGCCATCTGCGGGAGTGTGACTTCCCACCAGAACAAGATCATTTCCTACAGATGCGTTTACTAAATCGTTTGGGTCATCAAAGGACCAGTATCCCACCAATCCAGTGGGAAACCCTGAATAAACCAATTCAGCATCCAAAATATTTTCTCCTTCAACTATCTCGAACTCATCTAAGTTATTATCCAAATATCCATCCTTCGTGATGGTCACCGTATATGTCCCGGTCCAGATCCCAGAAATTTCATAATAACCACTATCATCTGTTATAGCTGATACTGCTCCAAAGTTCACTTGTGCACCGGAAATCGGCTCAACTGTTTCCTGGTCAACCACAATCCCTGATACAGAGGCATCCGGGTCTAACTGGTAAAAATGAATTGCTAGTCCTTCCTCAGGATAGGAGGTAGGACTATAATCTAGAGATACCATAAGACCGGTAGTCCCATCTGAGTTTTCAATTCCAATGGTTTCCCCATTGATATCCATTCCATTGGAAATATCCAAATACTGGAAATATATTTCGTTATCTTCTGTAAGAACAACTTGAGCTGAAATAGTTCCTGAACCACCAAATTCACGTACATTCACAAAGGAACATACCCATGAGTTCTCGACCTGTCCATATTCAATAAATCCCCCAGATGCAGGATTCAAATCATCCCAGAAAAATGCAATAATGTTATTGGGAACTCCATCATCTGGAATCGCAGAGTTATTGTATTCTGTGTTTCCCACCCCAAATGAGATGAACCCATTTGAATTGATGTAAACCACTGAGTAAACCTCACCATAAAAGGTGAAATCAAACGGAAGCTGGATCGGGCCACGGTAATCATCATCACCCATATTTGTGATCGTTTCCCCATCAAAATTGATATAATTAAACTGGGGTCCGTCCGGTTCATTGCTGTCAACAAACACATAACCGTATGAATCAGGTCCTCCGGAATGGCGCAGATCCTGTGGACTCCATCCGGGGTGGGGATTGTGTTCGCCTTTTACAGGCTGATGAAGGTGTTTTTCATGTTCAGGACCCAGGTTATTATGTGCTAATAACCCAATAAATCCAGGAAAAAATAATATCCAAAATGATTTTTTCCAATCACCCATATTAAAATATAAACCTATTTATGGTAATCGTACTATGATTCTAATATAGAGAACTGGAAATAATTACGGTACCATTATTGATAGCTTTGACCCAATAGCTCTTCCCTGGTTCGATAATTTCTGTATTGGAGTAACCATCAGGAGTAAATCCATAAACTGTGCCTGGAATGATTATCCCATCTGTGTCAAATATATCTGACACACTTGTTGAAATGCTTATACCAGATATGAGATTCCACCCCTCGTTTAAACTGATCGTGATTTCATTGATGGAGACACCTGTAATGGTGGTACTGCTTGCCTCAACAAACCTCAGCCAGTATCCTTCACCATAGTTTAAGTTTATTTCAGGAATATAGCCATCGATGTAAGAATAAAGGGTACCCTCAATTGACTCAGGGAACAAACTAGTATATGTATCGTCATCCACAATAAGTGGAAGCCCAACGAGGTTCCAGCTAGATGTATTTTCGATATACAATTGTTCCAAAATATCCAATTGATTATATAGAAATAAAAAGCCATCATTTTTTATTTGATCAAAATATTCATTGGGCCCTCCAACCCAATTCCCGTTCACTGTCCCCCAATATTCATGCAGCAGCCCTACTTCTGCATACAATTCATTCAGAATACCCATTTCATTCAATCGATCTTGAATCAGATTGGAACCATAAACGATAGGTAAAGCAATATCTATAGTAAAGGGAAAACCCGAGTTAAATGGTACAATGGGATCTGCTGTACCATGAAATAAAACAGCGGGAACATTATCATCATTATCCATCCATTCCAAATCACCTATTGCGCCCCAGCATGATACCAATGCCTTTGGCCTGCTATTGTGTATGTATTCATTTCCCTCACAATCTATACAGCCTAAATCAGGGTCAAGCCCTGTACCATATGTAGACTCCGGTCGATCTTCATCATCAGTGTAGGAAAGATGTAAACCAACAATAGCACCTGCGCTGGTTCCCCAGATATATATATTATCAGGATCTATTTTTAATTCTTCATGAAATTCCTTTATATAACGAACTACCGCGCTGCCATCCTGAACACCCCTATAAACTGCCCGCTCACCGCTATAACTGCTAAAGATATTTAACCCCAACCTGTAATTAATACTTACAGCTACGTATCCTCTTTTTGCTGAGGCAATTGATAAGGCAACAACATCATCCAACTCATTGTGTCCTGAAAAAAATGCACCCGCGTGAATAAATATAATGACAGGACGACTTGTCAATGTATCACCTTCCGGCTCATAAATATCCATGTCCAAGTCGACATCCATGGTATTCCATTCAAACAGAAAAATAAAAGGTAGATCTGGAGCGTTGCCGTAAACAACGTCCTCTGTTATTGTCACATTTTCAAAGACCTCATCCAAATAGCGTATATCTTGTGAAAAACCAATAGCAATAAATATAAATATGGTGATCTTTTTCACAATATACTTTATTTCATTCTCCCCTCTTTTACAATGAGCTGAAATAATTGAATGACAACGAAATATGTGATGTTATTAATCATAGAATATTTCTTTAATGACATCGCCAACAGGTTCTTTATTTGTATAATCCACACCCAGCAACATACTAATTGTTTTGGCAATCTGAGAACTGTATATCGTTCTTAAATTGTTCACCTCACCTGTGGTTGGAGTGTCTGGACCAATGACAGCGATCCAAACTTTTTCAGCACCTTTCACATTACTTCCGTGATGGCGCCAGTAATCTATAGGTTCATTTCCTCGGCCATGGTCCGTGGTAATGATTAGGGTTGTTTTATTCTTATAGTTGCGGTCACTTTGAACCCAGTTCCAGATATTCTTGATAAACCCGTCAAGTCTGTTCGCAGAATAGAGATATTGATCATACTTACCCTCATGGGCATACTCATCAGTTTCATCAAAGGCGATATACAAAAGTTTAGGTTTATATCTTTTCAAATAATCGAACGCATAATGATATGTAAATGCATCAAAGCGAACTGAGGCCCACGGAACTGGAATCTGGGACACCAGTTCATTAAGTAATTCTACTTTTTGACTGCCTCGTATATCTTCATACCGTTCCACTCCGGCATTGACAAGGAATTCAGCACGCTCCTCATTAATGATATAATCAAACACATCCCAGGAACAAAATGCAGCTACTTTTCCATCAAAACTCGGTTGTCCATGAATGTATTCAAGTACAGTGATATTTGGATTATTTTCACTAGCGTTGCTATTACGGGTTGGATCAACATAGCCCACCAACATTTCACTGTAACCAGGATAAGAAAACCAATACGGATTTTTTAGTTCCACAGTGCTGTTTTTATTGACATTGCCATACAACTGACCACCTCTAGCAATGTCACTCCAGAAAAACGGCATCAACTTTTGACGGCGCTGGTTATCACTGTCAGCCCAAAACTTTTTTACAACGTTGGTGCTGTCTTTTATAAAGGTTTTATTATAAATCAATGCGCTGTCAGCGCCCGAAAAAACCTCCTGCCAGCGAACACCATCCAATGTAATTAGAATGACATTCCTGGTCTTGAGTTTGGCATCTATAGAAACAGGTAGGAATAATATAAAAAATAGAAAGGTAAGCAATGGTCGTTTCATAGTTTCTCCTTTTAGACTCTATCACAATGATTGGTTGCTAAGTTAGCATCAGAATATACACCGTAGGTATCTCCATATTACATTTGACTCCCACACATACATTTCTTTTAATAGTATTTCATTCTTTTGTGCGGAAGTTTGTTAAATCTAAAATATAGGGAAACCAAGAAATAATTAATGGGGGTGAATGTGATTTATATCACATAATTAGATTATTTTATGTCAACGTAGTGTCCTAAATCACATATTGGCATATACCAATGCAAAATATTATTGATTTTTTATCTATTAGTTGGAAAGACATTAAAATTAAAAACGCAGATCTTTTAAAACTCCTTGGCTTTAGAGCTATGTGGATGAAAGGGGAAGTTAACTTGCTTGGCTTCCCCTTTTAGCTTACCCCATCCCCACTTTTTTACAAAAAGTGGCTACTTCAACAGCACCACAATAATTTTAATTATTTTATTAACCCCTTTTGCAGAGCATATATTCATATAGATCTTAGGATTTAATACCTTGATGAATCGAAGCAACTCCAAATAAAAGCTCCCTGTGGAACACCTTTTTGAAGCCCGCTCGGCACATAATGTCTTTTAATGCTTTTGGTGGATAAAAACGTGGTATGGTGTGAGCGAGATAAGCGTAGCCGCTGTGTGAACCAGATATTAGTTTCCCCACGAATTTTACAAACAATCTAATATAGAAATGGAAGAACCATTTGAATAGTAAGGATGATGGTTGACTTGTTTCTAAATTCACAAAACGTCCCCCTGGTTTAAGTACACGATAGAATTCGGTAAAAGTCTGAACAAGTATATCGCTGCTGAGATTGATATTTCGTGTTGCAAAGGAAATAGTGATGAGATCAAGACTCTCATCAGGAAATGGAAGAGCTTTTACATCTGAAACAACAAACTCAATATTCCTTGCTTCTGGCTTTTTCATCGCTTCAGTCATCATGGGAATTGAGAAATCAACTGCATAAATTACTGTTCCACTTTTCGCGAGGCGGCTGAGATAACAAGCCATCTCTCCGGTACCCGTACACATATCTGCCCAGTGGGTTCCACCTGATGCAGCGGCAATTTTGGCTGTCTGCCTACGCCACAATATGTCAAGTCCAAGTGTCAGCGTGTGATTTATTCGTTCATACGTCTCAGGAACTTCCGAAAATACTTTCTTAAGAAAGTTTATTTTGGGGTGTGATCGTACCCCAATATTTGTACCAATATTAGAGTTAGTATTGTGTGTTAACATTGTATTGCTTTCTTCAATTTACCCATCCCCACTTTTTTACAAAGAGGTGGGTCAGTAACAAATTAAAGAAGAAAGAATTAAACATCATCGCATTTTTTATGTACAGCTGATTTAATTGGTTTAAAGTGAATATGCTCTTTAGGTAAATAAAAACTTGCTAATATCTCGATAAATATAAAAAAGAAAGCTATTGAAGCGGTTATATAAGCACCTTCACCTATGGCAGATACCACTTCAATAAAATGGCTAATGCCATGCAATCTTAACCCCCATCTTAATATTTCTAAAAAATTTCTTTTAAACATATTTTACCTCACTTCACTTTTAACAAAATGATGGGAAATAAAAAACCACCCATCAGATTATGAGACTCACGCACTCTATTCTATTTTTAATTGGTTGAATGACGAATGGGCGTCAATTTATTGTAAATAATGTGATCTTATACAGTTAAAATACTAATCTATATTGGATCCCGATACTTCTTCCTTTTTCGGGCATAATCAACTTCATTCTTGAGAGATGATTATAATATTCTTGATCAAAAATATTATCTATT
>DASCRE010000299.1:0-3131 GCA_034408645.1 Fidelibacterota bacterium
GAAGCCTTTATTGCTTCATGAGTCATCCCGCTCCTATTTAACCTTCCACAAACTTTGGTTAGATAGTTATTTCTTCCACCTTTTACAATCTTGCCAATATGAAATCAAACCAGATTCATTACCAGATAACTCATAATTATACAGGCCAGATACTTCTTCAGAAGTCAATGCTCGGTTCCAGATACTTCCTTCATCCATTAATCCTGTATAGTCATCTCCACTATAGACATCCGCTCCAATTCTCGCATCACCTGAATTACTTAATATAAAATCAATAGGGGAAACATTTGATTCTGTAGCAACAAGAGACCCGTTTAAATACATTTTATAATCATCAAAATCTGCAGTAGCTGTAATCAAAACCCACTCATTTGCTAAATCATTATAATTTGGCTGATAATTAACAAATGTATGTGAAGGACCCAGGTCGCCACCTTCTGTAAAAAACTTAATGTCACTATTGCTTTTATTACAACCAAGGTTGTATCTCTGTGTGTGAGTATTTGGAGAACCTGTACCATTATTAAAGGTTATCAAAGTAAATCTAGAATCACTCCATGAAGATTTTACCCACATTGATATTGTTACCCCAGGCGAACTTGAGAAGGATATATCATCTGGCAAGTCTACATAATCACCTGATCCATCAAAGTTTAAAGAATAGTTATCATCTTGGGCTTGCCCAATTGATAGCATTATCAAAATACTAGAGATTATCTTTTTCATTATGTTTTCCTTTCGATTTATTGGAGAATTGAACAGGAAAAATTAGAAACATGCGAGTTTCACTTATAAATTAAAAGAAACTTAAAAAACTTAAATTTTACTTACTTATAGAGGATCTTACATTTTAATGATATGGTTTTATTTTGATTAATGAGCTGATCTCCATAGGGAGAAATAAGTTTTCGACATTCATGAATGGCTACATTGAGGCTATTTGTAAAACTTTCATCCATCACATGGGGCCAAAGTTCTCCTTGCAATGCATGATGAGTTATTTTTTGCTCCGATGTTTCGGCAATAAGTTTTAAAAGATGAATTGCTTTTTTCAATTTTACTTTTTCTAAATTTCTTTTTTCACCATTGATGAACAATTCCATTGTACCATATTCCAATGAAATAAGAATTGGAATTTCTTTATCTTGAGTTGTATTTTTTTGTTTATATAAAACATAAGTAACTGAAATCATTAAAAATATGATAACTAAATAGCCGAAATATTTTCTTTTTTTACTCTCTTCTAATCTATTTTCAATATATACCGGTGGCATGGCTAATTGATAAATCTCAATTGTCGTTTCATTTTGAATTAACAGATTTAAATAATATTCATCAGGAGATGGAACCATCATCGCTTGATGATTTGGAGAAATTATTTGACTGGGAGACAGTTCGTATATTTGTTCTGTTTGTACTGAAGAATAAAAAAATCTGACTTGGTGCGTTAATTGATCAATGGTTAGAAATGTTAATAATGTATCTCCAAAGACTTTCATATCAACGACTTGAAGTTCCGGCTGTCCATCCCATTTCCACATTTTAGATCCTTGTTTATTTTGTAAATCCAATTTCCATAAGTCAAAAAATGTATGAAATCCATCTTCTTGTTTTCCTGAAACATTACCTTCACCACCAAAAATCCAATAGAATGTGGAATCTGCAGACATGGAATACGTCATTTTATCTCTTGGGTGAAATTCTTCATTTTTTTCAACTGTATAAGAAATTGTATCCCATTGAACTGCGTCCCAATCATATTTCAATAATTGATTCCTTACTGAATAATGACCATATCCTCCAAATTGATATAAATCTCCATGCACATCTTTTATGATTGTACTATTATATAATTGATTGTTCGATTTGGTTGTATCTACTTCACTCCATTGGCCGATTTGATCGTCATAAACAGAAATAGGACCTTTTCCCCCCGCATGAAAGGACAATAAACTCCCATTGTTAAAATAATGAATAAATTTTTCTGGAAGTGGTTTGATGTTTAAAAATTCCAAATGAATTTCATTTTTATCCGTAATAATTCCTGCCAATTTGTTATCTACATTAATAACTCTTTCATAGCTTTTTAAATTAAAGTCTGTAAGCTCAATATCTGACTTTGGTAATGATTTGATCAATATCCAGTTTTGATGTTTTGAATTAAGCCACAAGCATCCAGCTTGAACTCCATCCTTTTTTCCAACAATATCCTTTGCCTTTTCGGATCGGAATTCATTCAAAGGCCAGTAGTTTTTTTCTACTCCCTCTATAAAGAATTTTACATTTCTAATTCCCATTGCAGGAACATCATTTCGATTTATTGGTTTTCCAAAAACCCAATTGAAGGTTAAAGGGTGCCGAATTTCTATTTCTGAATTTTTAAATAATTGTTCATTTAGAGTTAACTTTATAGAATTTGAAATAGGATCAATTTCAATATTCAATTTCATCCAGTTATCCACAGATAATTCATCTTTTAAAATGGGTATACGGATTCCTGTATCTTTATCCCCATATACTAAATTGATAAATGAACTGTCCTCTGATTGAAAATCAATGTATGAAACTGAAAATATGGTTTCATGACCATTTCTCGCTTGTAGGATGATACCATATGGACTAGTTGGAGCAATAGATAATTCAAAAATAATGGAAAACGGTTTGGTCAGATTAAATTCACCTTTTGTAGGAAGAACCAGTTTTGATCCGACTCCCGGTTTTTCATAGTTTGAATAAAACTTAAGACCGCCCGTTAATTCTTGATCACTATAGCACCAATTGAAAATCAATAAAACTGTTATAAAAATATTTTTCATTTGCTCAATATTTTTTCTGCCCACAGCAAACCAATAATGGTTTTAACATCTGTAATTACCCTATCTAAATCATCAACATGGAATGCGAGGTACCCAAACTGATTACCAATTGTATAATCACGCCCATCTTTATATCTAATCCTCACAGTAGAATGTAAGGATTTTTCAAATCAAAAGTGGGATTTGGGGAAAAATTTTAAGAGGCAGTTACCAAACCAAGTTCATGCCGTCCTTGGTGTAGGGGTGTTACATAGACTTCCGTCCAAAGACCTTCCGTCCAAATGACCTTCTATGGCATACTATGAATCCATTATG
>DASCRE010000300.1:0-22015 GCA_034408645.1 Fidelibacterota bacterium
GGTGATTTTTTGTAGGTTGAAGATATTGGCCAATAGTAAAGATATCTACTCCAATTTTAGCAACTTCCTCCATAGTATTTACTACCTCTTTTTTCGTTTCTCCTAGGCCTACCATCATACCGGTCTTTGTTCGTAAACCAAATTGAACTGATTTTTTTAATACCGAAAGGGTTCTCTGCCAATTTGCCTGATTTCGCACACGACGACTAACTCGCTCAGCACATTCCACGTTATGGCTGAATATATCAGGGTGAGCATTAAATATCTTCTTCAGAGCAATATCTGACCCTTTAAAATCGGGAGTCAGGACCTCTATTGTACATTTGGGTACGTCTCTCCGGATCTGTTCAATAGTTTTTGCCCATACCTCGGAACCGTAATCATTCTTTAGATCATCCCTATCCACAGATGTAATCACAACATGCCTGAGATCCATTTTCTTCACAGCTTGTGCCACTCGGACTGATTCCAGAGGGTCATTCCAGGTAGGTCTCCCGGTTTTCACAGAACAGAATCCACATGCTCTTGTACATGTATCTCCTAAAATCATGATTGTTGCGGTACGGCGTTCCCAACATTCGTAGATATTGGGACATCGGGCTTCTTCACAAACTGTGTGGAGATTATTTGTCTGAACAACATTGTTTACATACACAAAGTTGTGACCCACTTTTATACGTATTTTGGGTTTTGCATTTTGAAAAGATTGGGTCGTTGGTGCTGTATGGTTCATAATAAGTTTAGAACAATTGATTCAGGTCCATTGTTTCAAGATTAACTCTGACTGAATCAACAAACTTACTTCCTCCCGCTCCATCTATTAGCCTGTGATCAAAACCTAAGGAGAGATTCATCATACTTCTGATTCCAATGGAATCTCCGCTTGTGCTTTCAATAACTACCGGTTGTTTTTTTACAGCGCCAACACCAAGAATTCCAACATTAGGTTGATTGATGATCGGAGTGCCCATAGTCACATTAAATACACCATAATTTGTGATAGAAAATGTAGACCCCTGAAGTTCATCAGGATGTAATCGTTTTTCTCTTGTCCTGATAGCTACATCATAAACTTTTCTACACATCCCAAGAAAATTTAACTCCTCACAATTCGATATCACTGGAACCATGAGCCCATTATCTAGTGCTACAGCGATACCCATATTAATATGCTTATGATAAATAATTGATGATCCATCAATGGAGGCATTCATATCTGGGAATAAATGGAGGGCTTTTACCACTGCAGATATAATAAATGGGGTGTAGGTTAGTTTAAATCCTTCACGTTCCTTGAAGGAAATCTCAAATTGTTTTAGATAATTTGAGATTTCGGTCATATTAACATCTGTTATCACATATACATGGGCTGATGTGTCCAGACTGTTTCTCATGTGATTCGATATCAGTTTTCTCATGTGATCCATTTCAACTGGATCTTTTATTAGTACTCTTTCAGTTTCTTTTACAGGTTTTATTTTTTGTTTTTCCCTTATAAAAGAAAGAATATCTTTTTTGGTGACACGACCGTCCCTTCCAGTTCCTTCCATTAATTCTAAATCTGACCGTGAAATATTCTCGTCTTTTGCTATTTTAAGTACAACAGGGGTAAAGAACTTTTTTCTCCCACTAACATTCTTTTTTTCTTCTAAAAAATTAACTTTTTTTTGCGTTTCAACTGTTTCAAGTAAGGGTTCATCATGATCAATAGTTTCGTCTTTTGTTTCTTCAATTATTTGTACCCCTAATTTTTCCTCAGTTTCAATCCGCGCTATTACTTTTCCTACATCAATTACATCATTTGGTTTAGCTAAGAGCTCGGTGATGATACCTCTGTGAGAAGAGGGGATTTCAGAGTCAACCTTGTCCGTTCCAATTTCAAGAAGAATTTCATCCTTTTCTATTGCCTCTCCAGGTTTTTTTCTCCATTCTATTATAGTACCTTCCGTGATCGACTCACCCATTTTTGGCATTACAATTTCAATGATCATATTAATATTCCAATAATTCTTTTAAAGATTTAATGATATCATCTGTCTGAGGAAGAATTTCTTCCTCCAAGTACCAATTATATGGGACGGGACAATCTCGTGCAGCGACCCGTTTTACAGGACCATCCAACCATTCAAAATATCTATCTGCGATTAATGCGGATATCTCTGCACCGGGGCCATTGGTTAAATTATCTTCATAAACGACTAAAACCTTTCCCGTTTTTTTAATCGATTTTTCGATTGATATCATATCTAGAGGGTTCAGTGTTCTTACGTCAATAATTTCAATTACTCCCTGAGATAAATTTAGTTGACCGCAGGCATCCAATGATTTTTGAACCATAGCTCCCCAGCAAATAATAGTTAATTCATTTCCCTCTTGAACGACCCGTGCCTTTCCAAATGGAAGTAAGTAATCTGAATTTGGTTCAGGTGCAGTTGCAAACCCTTGGCGGTATAATCCCTTGTGCTCCAGAAATAAAACGGGATCATTCATTCTGCATGCCATTTTTAATAATCCCTTGGCATCATCAGCTGTTGAGGGATAGGCGATATAAATTCCTGGCAGATGGAGAAAATAACCGTCAATGGACTGACTGTGACATAAAGCTCCATGAATATATCCTCCAACAGGAACACGAATAACCATTGGACAGCTCCATTTATTGTTTGATCTATACCGCATGGTAGCAACCTCATTTCGAATCTGCATCATGGCAGTCCAGATATAGTCCCCAAACTGAATTTCTACTACCGGTTTATAACCTGCACAAGCCATTCCAACTGCGGTTCCTATGATAGAAGATTCAGCCAGTGGTGAATTGAACACTCTTTGTTTCCCGAAGCTATCTGACAATCCTTTGGTAGCTGTAAACACTCCTCCTTTTGGATCCGCAACATCCTGACCGTAAATAACCATTTTTTCATTATGCTTCATTTCTTCCTTCAGCGCATGATTTATTGCATCAACAATTACAATTTTATCGCTATGTTTATTTGGTTTCTCATATTCATTTAAATTTGAATTAGTTGAATATATATGATCATATACAGTATTCTTTTCCGGATGAGCCTGTTTTTCTGCCCATTCTGCATCATCATTAATTTCAGCATGTACTTCATTTTTTATTTCTTCAAAAAATTCTGCGTTGAGGATTCCTTCATCAATACAGGTGTTTTCAAAATTGATAATGGGGTCTGTTTTATGGTCCTCCTCTAATTCTTCTTTAGATCGGTATTTTCTCTGATCATCCGAAGAAGAATGAGATAGGAGTCGCACTACATGTGAGACGATTACTGCAGGACCTTTTAGTTTTCGACATCGCTCGGAAGCTTCCTTAAATGCTAAATAAGATTCGAAAAAATTTGTGCCATTAATATCGTAACGGGTAAGGTTTTGATAACCTGACACCATGGAATAAACAGATGATCCGGATGTTTGTTCTTTTTTATGTACACTGATAGCATAATCATTATCTTCTATATGAAATATTACAGGCAATTTTTCTCTACTTGCCCAATTTAATGCTTCATGAAAATCTCCTTGGCTGGTTGTTCCCTCTCCTGAAGATACATACACAATAGATTTATTTTTCTCCCATTTGCAGGTTATCCCGGAACCGACGGCCTGTAGAAATTGAGTCCCTGTTGGACTTGATTGGCTGACAATCTTCAACTTTTTATGACCATAATGTTGAGGCATTTGTCTGCCACCAGAATTAGGATCATCTTTTCTAGCAAGAAAACATAGCAAATGTTCTTTTGCTGTCATTCCCAATCCCAGACAAAAAGCTGCATCTCGGTAGTAAGGATATGCCCAATCATTTCCCGGTATCATAACTTCTGCTGCCGCCAGTTGAGCTGCTTCGTGACCAGAACAACCAATATGGAAAAAACTTTTCCCCTGTTTCAGCATGATAAGCATTTTCTCATCCAAGGTTCTTGCAATGACCATTTGTTTATAAATGGATACAAGCTCTTTTTTTACAAAACCGTGTAGTCGACCCACTAGGCTTCCATTTTTTTTAGTTGAAAAACATCTAAAAAAATAGCAGAGAGAGTTGATTTGATTTTACTTATGTTCTGATTTTCTCCCAAAATATGTTTCATGGATGTGATTCCGTAATCAAAAATCCCGCAAGGGATAATGCTGTCATAATAGGCTAGATCTGTATTAACATTCAACGCAAAACCATGCATTGTAACCCATCTGGAAATACGTACACCTAAAGCAGCAATTTTTTCATCTTCCACCCAGACGCCGGTTAGGCTATCTTTTCTATCTGCTGATATCCCAAATTTATCTAAAGACCGAATAATCACTTCTTCTAAGGAACGCATATACCAGCTGATACTCATTTTATAATTGTGTAAATCCATAATAGGGTAGCCTACAATCTGTCCAGGTCCATGAAAAGTGATATCTCCACCCCTTTCAGTATAAAATAATTTTACATTTTCAGGATAATTTTGTAGAAGATGATTTTCATCAGCGTTTTTTCCAAATGTATAAACCGGTTCATGCTCAACCAACAATAATGTATCATCTATATTATTTTCTATTCTTTGAAGTTGTAATTCTTTTTGTAATTCCCAGGTGCGTTTATAGGAAGAATTTCCTAAATCTTGGACTTGTAGCATCATTGATGCAAACCTTGTCCCATGGCATCCAGAGCCGCTTCCATAACAGCTTCCGATAGAGTGGGATGGGCATGAACAGTTGTGGCTAATTCGTTCCAAGTCGATTCTAAAGCTCTTGCCAAACCAAGTTCAGCGATCATTTCAGTTGCTTCATATCCGATTATATGGGCACCCAATAATTCACCATACTTGTTATCAAATACAAGTTTAACGAATCCATCAATATTTCCGGTTGCCATGGCTTTACCACTAGCTCTAAAATCAAATTTACCGATTTTTATTTCGTGACCTTTGTCCTTAGCCAGATTTTCTGTCAATCCAATGGATGCCACCTGTGGTTGACTATAGGTACAACTTGGGATATTATTATAATCTACAGGAACTACTTTTTGACCGGCAGCATGTTCTGCTGCCACATGCCCTTGCGCAGAAGCCACATGTGCTAACCAGGGGGGCCCTGTAACATCACCAATACCATAAATATTTGGAATAGAGGTTTGATTAAATTCATTTATAGTAATTGAATCATTATCAACTGCAACTCCAATATCCTCAAGCCCAATGTTTTCTATATTACCGGTTACGCCTACAGCTACCAAAGCAATATCTGCTTCTATCTCTTTAGCATCTCCTTTCTTTTTCAGATGTATTTTAACTTTTGATTTTAAGGCATCAATCTTTGATACTTTTGAATCTGTGTGAATTTTGATTCCAGCCTTTTTAAAATTTCTTTGTAATTCTTTAGATATATCCTCATCTTCTATCGGTAATATTCTTGGGAGCATTTCTATGAGATGTACCTCAGACCCATATTCGTTAAAAAAATAGGAAAATTCAACCCCAATTGCTCCTGAACCGATGATAACTATTGTTTTTGGAATTTTATTAAGGGTCATTGCCTCTTTGGAAGAAATAATTTTTTTACCATCTAGTTCCATCCCTGGAAATGTAGAAGGTCGACATCCAGTAGCTAAAATAATTTTTTTTGCTTCAACCATTTTTTTATTAGCACCTTTTGTTATTTCAATAGATGTGTTTGAAGTCAGCTTACCTTTTCCTTCAATATGTATGATTTTATTTTTTTTCATCAAAAAAGCAATACCTTTTGACAATTGTTCCGCAACCTGACGGCTTCTTTTAATCGTACTTCCAAAATCAACTTTATATTCTTTTATATTGATTCCATACCGACTTGCGTTTTTGATATAATGTAATATTTCAGCATTTTTAAGTAATGCTTTTGTGGGTATACATCCCCAGTTCAGACAGACACCGCCCAATCGATCTTTATCAATAATCGCAGTATTCAATCCCAATTGTGCTGCCCTTATAGCCGCTATATATCCACCAGGGCCTGCCCCAAGAACAGCTAGATCATATCTTTCCAAACTACTACCTAAAGCTGTCTCATATTAATAATGCTCAAAAATTCATTTCTTGTTTCTGCTGAATCTCTAAATTGTCCAATCATTGCTGATGTTGTTGCAAAACTATTTTGTTTTTGTACTCCCCGCATCTGCATGCATAAATGTCTACCTTCCATAACTACACCGACTCCAATAGGATTCAGAATATCCTTCAGGGTTTTAGCGATTTGACTAGTGAGACGTTCCTGAACTTGGAGCCGTTGAGAAAACGTATCTACTATTCTAGGAATTTTGGATAATCCAATGATACGCTTATTTGGCAAATAACCAACATGGCAGCGTCCAAAAAAAGGGATCATATGATGTTCGCACATAGAAAAAAATTCGATATCTTGCACCACAACCATTTCACTGCAATCTTCTTCAAAAATAGCACCATTGACAATATCCTGAACATTTATATTGTACCCCTGAGAGAAAAACTCCCAGGCTTTCGCCACTCGAGAAGGTGTTTTTATTAGACCTTCTCTTTTTGGATTTTCGCCGATTTCTTCTAATAAAGAGCGGGTCAACTTTTTGATTTGTTTATGATTTTTCATAAAGTAATTATTATTGATACGGAGCAATATCAATTTTCCTTTTTAAAAAATAAATTATTGCATAAATAATTGGGGTGTCTAATAATGCCATCAGCATCTTGAAAATCCATCCATCAATAATAGCTGACAGTATTTGATTTGTATCCCAAACGCCAACAAAGAGTATAGAAATTACTAAAGTTGTATCGATTAATTGTGAAGCTATTGTTGAACAATTATTTCTTAGCCAAAGATGTTTTCCATTTGTTAATTTTTTCCAAAAGTGAAAAACTCTAACATCAACAAACTGTGCAAATAAATACGCTGCCATAGATGCTGTAATAAGTCTCCAGGCATTTTGGAAGACTGCATTGTAAGTAAAATCGTCAATGATTGAACTAGGGATAGAATTGAATTGTGCTCCAAGCCATAGAAACGATAAAACAAATATTGATGCGACAAATCCAGCGAATACGACTAGGTTGGCTTTTTTTTGGCCATATATTTCTGATATTAAATCTGTAACTAAGAAAGTTAATGGATAAGGTAGAATTCCAGCAGAAACAATAAAAACTTTAAATCCTAAATTAATAGTTACAAATTTATTTGCTATTAGGTTACAAGTAACCAGGGATGCTATAAAAATTCCTACCAAGATAATATATAATTGATCTTTAAATTTCATTATTTTTCAGGGCCGTAATAATCTGTTTTAATTGAGGGGGTTTCAACTAAACGGATGCGATGTAATTTGGTTCCCTCTAGTATTGGTGAAATATTATTCCAAATAAAAACGACAAGGTTCTCAGAAGATGGCTGTTTTCCTGTAAACCATGGAATATCTTTTTCAATTTGGGAATGATCAAGCACTTCAATAATATTTTTTTGCACTATTTTTTTTAAATGACCCAAATCAACTATAAATCCTGTTTCAGGATTTACTTCACCTTTTACCGTAACTTCGAGGGAGTAATTATGACCGTGAACTTTAGCATCTTCCTTGAAGACCTTAATATTTTTCTCTTTGCTCCAATCTGGATGTCCATACTGATGTGCAGCACAAAAGTTGAAGGTTTTAGTTAAAAATTGCACACTTAATATTTGTATAATACAAACATAATAGTTGAAGAAATATACATCATAAAATATAGGCTAAAAATGTGTATTTATTTAAATAATTTTCGAAGGGCATAGAGTTTCCAAAACACAATCATTACATTTTGGTCTTCGGGCAATACAAATTGCTCTTCCGTGGTCGATAATCATATGAGTGAGTTTCACCCAGTCATCCTTTTTAAAAATACACATCAAATCAAATTCAATTGTTTTGGCATCTTTTCCTTCTGTAAGTCTCAGTAAATTCATAATCCTAATCATATGAGTATCAATGACCATGGATGGGACACCATAAATTTCGCCCAAAATACAATTTGCAGTTTTTCGTCCGACACCGGGGAGTCGAATCAGATCTTCCATTGAATGTGGTACTTTTCCATTGAATTCTTCCAAAATCATTAAACTGGATCCTTGGATATTTTTTGCCTTTTGATTATGATAACCACATGAATGAATATCTTTGGATAACTCGGCTAAATCACCATGAGCAAAATCCTCCGGATTTCTGTATTTTTTAAAAAGTTTATTAACCACAATATTTACCCGGTGATCGGTACACTGAGCTGATAAAATTGTAGCTACTAATAATTCATGGGCATTATTATAATTAAGAGAACATTTTGAATCAGGGTATGCCTGATATAATAATTTTGTTATTTTAACTGCACGTTTTCGTTTTTCGATTCTTGCATTAATCATCAATAAATGTTTCTATATTTTTTATTAATGATGATTTGGGCAATATCATATTACATCCCGCATTTTTAAAGATAGTATGTTGGTCTTTTTGAACTTGTTTCATAAAACCAATTATACGTGCATTATTGTTTTTCCCGTAGAGTTGTCGAATAAAGTGTACGTCTCCATTATTTATATCATCTAAATCAACAATTATCAAATGAGTTTCATCCATTATATCAGAATGAGTGTCACAAAAATCAAAACTCAATTCAAATTCACTGAGTTTTTCTGATATTTTAATTCCAAATTCAAAATCCTTGATAAATAATCCAATATTCATTTCAAATCAAATCCGGAATTAGATCATCATTAAAATCATCTGTTTTATTAATATTTTCATATTCATTTTGTATTTTTCTTATACTAATTTTCAGCCCACTTACATTAATATCCCTGTGTACTTTCCCAAAATCTTTGAATTTCCCAAGGCATTTTTTCATCAAACTTTTTGCACCATTCAAATTACCATTTTCTAAATGGACAAAACTGACAGATAGTTGTATTAATCCCTGAATAAAATCCCGATCTTCCAAATAATAATCTGACCATAAAATTTCCCAAAATTCATGAGCATCAAAGTAATTACCCTCGTGATAGGCCTCCAAACCTTTTAAAAATAATACCTCTTTTTTTCGAATTTCATTCACTGATAATCACTGAATTTTTCATACAATAATGTTTTCCATCAAAATAAACAGTCGCCGCTTGGTGATCCGGATCATGTTCAAAGAATATGATCCACTCTTCATTTACAATTTTTGGTAAGATTTCACTTTTTTCACTAACGGTTTGAACCGGGTGAATATCATAAGCCATGACCCAAGGAAGTGGGATATGAGCTACCATAGGGATGAGGTCAGCCATATAAATCAATTTATTGACCGTGTCTCCAACTATGGGATGCATCATTCCCGTGGTATGCCCATATGTCAATAATTGATCTATCCCAGGCAGAAATGATTCCCTGCCATCAACTAATTTAATCATGTTATTTTCATATAATACATTCCAATCGTCTGACATGAAACTCCCTGCGTCCTTTTCACTGGGTGAGTTTGCTAATTTCCAGTTTTCACTTTGAATCCAGTAGTTTGCATTTGGGAAAACAGGCTCCAATTTTCCATCTACATTTTTTGTATTACCTCCCACATGGTCAAAATGAAGATGAGTGCAATACACATCCGTAATATCTTCAGGTGTAAAACCATATTTAGCTAAAGATCTTTCCATATTCATAATATTTAATTCAATGCGATAAATGTTTTTGAATTTTTCCTGCCATTTTGTGCCGTTACCGGTGTCCACAATAATTTTATGGTTATCACTGACTAATAAAAGAGAACGTGTTACCATTGAAATTCGATTATTTTGATCTGCCGGGGCCTTTTTCTCCCATAGTGGTTTAGGAATAATTCCAAACATAGCACCGCCATCCAATGCAAATTCGCTGGTTTCTATACTGTAAAGTTGATATTGTCCTATTTTCAAAATTACTTTAAATAGTTTTTAATGTTTTTTCAATTAATCCTAATGTGTTTTCAGGAACATCTTTGCAGATCATCCTTAATGAATCCAGAAAGATTATTTTTTTCCCCTTTGTAAACAAATTTTCAGTTCTATTTATTAGAGATTCTGCTATTTTCACAAAATATTCACCTCCAAAATTTCGAAATGAAATTAGTTCTTCAGTAGATAAAAACTTTGTTTTTTGGTTGATTATTTTCCATTCTTTCGATTCTATCCAATTACAAATTGAATGTTGAAAATTCCCCGTTCGAACATAATTCGAATGATATAATCTATAAGCTGAATTGAATTGGTTCGTAATAATTCTGCTTCGTGTTTTTAAAGCGTTTTTAAAATAGTTTTCAATATTGATTGTTACATCTTGTCGAGGAGAAGTGAAATTAACTGATTTTAACTGTTTTAATAAACACTGAATATATATCCAACCATCTTTTTTCGTAGTTTGTCCAAATGCAAAGGCTCTTAAAAGATGGTAGGAGAGAATGCCATACCTATCAAAGTCAAGTAAAGATATATTGACTAAACTTTCCAATATTGCCTGAGGACTGTCTGATAAAAGAAATAATTTTGCTGCTTCTTTCTCTGCTTGTTTCAGATTTCTTTCGAATATTGCATTTTCCAAGTCCATTATAAAGACACTGGACGTCACACCTTTTATCATAATTTTTTTTATAATGGTCTCATCATATTTTCTTATTAATTTTTTGTTAATATAGTCATTTCCAAAATCCATAAGAATTTTACTGGGTCTCTCACGAACATCGCCTAAGATATTTTTTAGAGAATTTATTACGATGATTGGGTGATTCTCTGGATGTCCATAATGATGTACACTAGCGGCTTTTAGAAGGAGAGATTGTAGAAATTCAACAATGTCAATTCTGATAGAATCATCTGAAGATGAAAGTGTCATGGGCCTCATAAAATATTATTTTATTGATAAAATGAGTAAAGTAATTATTGAAATAGAAAAAATAATTTCTATTTCAAATAGATCATTTTTCGACTCATAACTACAGGTTCATAGGGTTCCAATATTGCCTGTAGAGTTACAAAATAAACACCGCTGGAGTGATGATTCCCTTTCCAGATATAGCTGTAAGATCCTGGTGTTAACTCTTCACTATCTAGGTAGATAGACTCAATCAATCCTGCTGCATTTAAAACATATAAACTAACGACAGACTTCTTTAACAGATCAAACTTAATGGATGTGCCAAGGTTGAAAGGATTAGGATAGTTTTGGTAGAGCGCAAATAATTCCGGAATTACCCCACTTCCATCATCTATTTTTTGTAGTTGATTTTTTAATCCCATGGTAGATACAGAAGCCTGTTCCCAAGTTAAATCTTTAGGATTTCTCGACCAAATAGTCTTTGAATCGGTGATTATGGGAAAACTTTCTGTCATTGTTTTTATATTTGAAGATTCATGATTAATATGTAGATACATCCAAATAATATTCGTTTCATAGTCAGGAATGTTGAACTGACTATCAATGATAGTTTGTTTGTTAGAATAGACTGGAGAATAATGCCAGATGTTGGTATTATTCACTGAGACGATGAGTGGATCAATTACTTCGGATTCATACAATAGTTCAATGGATAAAGATTTAGATTCGGGTTCATACATTAATTCATTTAATCGGACAGGCTTCCTGGTTTCAGGAATAATAAATGTATTATCAAGATCTGAGTTTAAAATGAATCCATTCTGCAGAGAGATTCCTGTTTTCCCAGATTGTGAATGATCTATTGCAAAATTCTGTATATGAATACCATCTATAGCCAGGCTGCATTCATACCAATTATTAGGAATTGAGATGGAAACAACACTCCCTGGGATTGCATCTTCTGGGTATAGGATGGTAATTAAATTTTGATCAGAAATAAGGGCGATATCTTTTCCAAAAAGTTGGTCAGGGTTAAGCAATAATATGTCGACCCAATTATGATTTTCCTCAGACCTGATCCATGAAACCCTTACAGGTTCTTGTTTATTTAATAATTCCAATTCATACTCAAAAGATGAAAATAAATAATTTATTTGTTTTTCAATTAGATACATACCTTTTTCTACTCTTTTCATCCATTCCTGCGGTATCATTAAAAATTTATTTCTGTAATATGGTCTTAACTTCTCAATCTTTTGTTTGACCTGTTTTGAGATATTTTGCCATAATTCATTTTCTAATTTTGTTCTCATCGTAAAAATATCATGTACAGGGAGATGGTCTAACCATGGATATTCACCCCTAAAATTTGAGGAAAGTAATAATGAAAGTGCTTTGATATTAAACCCTGCTGGAAATATTTTGGATTCTGATATTTGTTTTTCAATCAATATTGTTATAAGTGCTTCAATATTATTTATATTTTTTTTTGTGGATTCGCCTACAAAGATATCTTGGTATTTATTCATTTTTAATGGTCGTCCAAATGGAGGCGTATCTAAATTACTAGATTTTTGTTGACCATTCATCTCATGGTATATAAATTTATAAAAATAACGATGATTTGATGATACACCTTCATCCAAATAACGATTGGGAATAGCAGGGATTATATTTAATAACTGGAAAGAATCTCTCAAAGATTCTGTTCTGAATAAAATCAGCGAATCAATTTCCGTTGGTTCAGTGAAATTCCATTGGATTAAATTCGATTCTACACCCGGAATGATTTCAACTTGAATTATATCCTGATTTTGGTTAGATTGTACATATTCCGGGCAGAAGCACGAAATTAATAAAATACCTGATATCTTTAACTTCTGAATCATGTCTGAATATGAGTAATGTGATAATTTCTATGTATTTATTCTTCTGTGCAAGGGTTTTCATACCCTTTTAAATGACATATTTTTCTTGTAATAAATACGTTATGATTAAAATTGAAAACCACAAAATAAATCCCTGATGGGTAATTCTTAAGATTTAGGTGTATTAAATTTTCATTTTGTAAAAGTGTAACATTTCTTCCAAATATAGATATTCCTTTCACATCAATGATGGAGATTTCAATGGCAGATTCAGGTAAATATTTTAGAGCAAAAGTGACTCTTTTATCACTAGGATTCGGATACCCATTTGAAATGAAGAAGGTTGAATCAGATGGTGGATTGGTCTGGTCATAATTCAATGCTGCAACTGCATCAATAATACCCCAACCATATGTATTATCGGGGGTGTCTGACTGGTCAGCAGTGTTTAAAATCGCATTTCTTATTTGGGAAGGGGTCCAGTCCGGATGGGCTTCCAAAAGGAGGGCACATGCACCAGAAATCAATGGTGCAGCCAAAGAGGTCCCCATTCCAGATCCATAAGAAGTCGCTGAAGAGGCCGTTGCTGAAAAAGTTCCATTCCCTTGTGCACACACCTCTGGTTTTGTGCGTCCATCTGCAGTTGGCCCCCGTGAGCTGAAAGTAGAAATAACCCCAGTATCATCCACAGCACCACAGGAAATAACATTAAACGCGTCTGCTGGGGCAACAATTCCAGTTGCACCTGAATTCCCAACTGCGGTTACAACAACCATCCCCAATTCTATTGCAATATTTACGGCCTGTGTGATAACAGCTGTACTCCCATCTAAATCATTTTGGGAATACCAATCTATATATCCGATGGAGGACGATAAGATATCGGCACCCAATGATTCACCCCATTCAAGTGCAATAACATAATTATCTTCTTCGATTGGCATTTCCAAAGAAACATCTTCTGTTTTCCCCAAAAGAAACTCTGCTCCATAGGCTGAACCAATTAATGTTTCTGCTTTAAATCCCGCAAGGACAGATAATACACTTGTACCATGGTTATGTTGATTAGGAGGATCTTTCTCCTCCTCATTAGAAACAACACTATCCTGGTCAACAAAATCGTAAGCAGCAATTATATTTAAGGACTCGAAGACTTCATGATCTAATGAAAAGCCAGAATCCAAAACCAATATCCGTACATCTTCTCCAGAGTATCCTGCTTCATGTAATTGAATAACATTAATCTGGTTCAGCTGATCATAAGAATCTCCGTAAAAACTGGAATCGGATTGTATTTTATATAAAGGAGGGTTGACGTTTATTTTTGGTCTTTTTCCGCTCAATACTGGTTCGATTTTTTTCACAAAAGAATATTGCGTAATCAATTCGATTTGACTAATAATACCAGAAACTGAAACGGCATTCATCCATTTTGATATAGTTCGGATTTTGACACCACTTTCTATAACATAGTTAATGTACGACATACTCACTGGGATATCATAGGTGTCTACTAATTTATTAACACTTTTAACCTTTTTTCTCCTTTTAATTGTTCGAGGTTCCATTGATTTTCTTAATTGAGACAAATAAGAATTCTCATTTTGAATGTTTTTAATATTTTTATCGTTAAAGTAGATCCAAACATGATAAATATTATTTTCTCGTTTCCCGGGCTCTAATGCTTGTAGGTTCACATCTTTTGCTATAAGAGACTGAAAAAATAATACACCTAAAAATATTAATATATTACATATTTGTTGTGATCGAATGTTGTTATCAATATTAGTTTTCATTTTTTGAAATATTTTTCATTCAGGAGTATGCAGTCTGATAATAATCCTTTTAATTTACGAGGACAAAAACATTAATCATGTATATTATTACAGATTCTCCAAATAGAGCTGAACAATTGTTTTCTAGAAAATTTCGATGGAATAATCGTTATAATGATGAAATAATAAACAACGATTACTATCAACTAGTTTCACAATTATTGAAAGATCATTTTTTTACAGAAATAAAAACAGGATTGGGTTGGCATAGTCTTATTCACACGAAACACTCGGTCATATCTCAATTTGATTTCTTAAATAATTTTGTAAAAGGTGGGTTAGAAATACCAGACGGAATTTTATGTCATGCAGACAGCGGACAAAATTTCCATGGACAAAAAAATAGAACATGGGAAGCAAAAGAGGGAAATATCCATCTTTCAGTTTTACTCAGGCCTAGAATTGCTTTAGAAAAAATGAATAGTATGTTTTTGACTATGGGAGTTACATCGGTTATTAAATCAATTGATTCACTGCCAGGATTAAAAGGTAAATCTATGATTAAATGGCCGAATGATATTTATATAGAAGGTTCAAAGGTAGGAGGAATCATCACCCGGTGTTTTACTAAGAAAAATATGATGAGGGCAATTGTTTTGGGCATTGGATTAAATGTTAAAACTGTTCCAAAGATTTCAGGAAACAGATTCACTCCAAAAGCCGGATGCATAAAGGATTATTCTGAATCAGTTGATATCAAAACTGTTTTCCATGCACTATTAGATTCACTTTATACCCAGTACCAATTGGTAAAAAATAATCGAATTCAAAACCTTCATAAAGTATATATTAAAAGGTCATTGTTGATTGGGAAAAATATTGCTGTATACATGGAAGATAAAAACAAACCGGATTTTATTGGCAAAGTAATTGGTTTAGGACAAGATTTAGAATTGATCTTCGAAAATAATATTCCCCCAATAAGAAGTGGGAGGATTGAGATTTTAGTTTCTTAAACTAATTTTTGGCAAACCAGTAACCCGTCTCGAATTGGGAGGATCTGGTTAAATATCTCCAAGTCCTCTTTTGCTAATTTGTTTGTTGTATCAATTGCCTTTGTCTGTTCATCTTGAGGGTTCAAAACCATCCCATCCCAGAGAGCATTATCAAAAATCATTAATCCACCTTTTCTGACTAATAGTTTCCCTGTTTTATAATAATTGGGATAGTTTCGTTTATCAGCATCAATAAATATCAGGTCAAACACCTCTCTAATGCCAGATAATATATTTGATGCATCGCCGGTGAGTTGTTTAATTCTCCCCCCCCATTTCGCTTCTTCAAATATCTTTTGAGCAATAGGTGAAGGTGCAATATCAATTGTTGTTACAGTTCCCCCATCGGGTAAAACTTCTGCCATTTTCAAAGCTGAATATCCTGTGAATGTTCCCAGTTCCAATACATTTCTGGCGTTCATTATTTTTAACAGTAATTGGAGAACATTTCCTACCATTTTCCCCGATAGCATTTGAGGGATCTTTTCCATTTTATAAGTCAATTGTACAATTTTATGATAGATATCAGATTCTGATGAAGAGTTGTTTTCACAATAATTAAGAATTTCTTTTGGGACAATATCGATCATAAATAAAGCATCCCATAAATTATAATCCCTGTCATGCTAACATAAAGCCAAGTTGGAAGTGTGAATCTCGCAATTTTTCTATGTCTTTGAAGCGAATTATTCCAGCCGTGATACAAGGTAAATAGAGCTAATGGCGTAATCATTGCAGCCAAAACAATATGACTTATAAGTATGAATGAATAAAAAGTTGTCCACTCTCCAATATATAGTTTTGGTCCACTTTTGAACCAATGATAAATGATATAGCATACCAAAAATGTCGATGATGTCCCAAATGCAGATAGCATAAAGCGTTTATGAATTACCTGGTTTTTTTTACGAATAAAATAATATCCGCACATCAAGAGAATTGTTGTGAATACATTTAAAATAGCATTTATTTTTGGTAATGAGCTGACATCTATACTCCCTTCAGAATTAGCAGGTCGCGGCCCAAGTATTAAAAAAGCTACTGCACCTACAATAACCAATGAAATAATGTAAATGATACGGGGCCAGAACGGGTTTTCAGTATCGAATGAAATCATTTCAGGAAAATTCTTTTATCAATTTTTTTATATCCCCCATCATTTTTTTCACATCCTTACTTTCGGTCCCCACATAATAACCTCGAATATTCATATTTGAGTCAATTAAAGCAAATCTGGTGCTGTGGAAAACAATTTCCTCAATATCACCCATTTTGAAACCATTGGCAATAAGACTTTGGATTTTTTCATATTCTCCTGTTAAGAAGTGCCATTTATCAAAATCAGCATCATATCGCTTTCCATATTCTGTTAAAACTTCAGGAGAGTCATAATCTGGATTTACTGTTATGGTTACCATATGGATATTCTTGTTTCCCAAGTAGGTTTTATGTACTGATCTCATCTCTGTACTCATGATAGGACAGGGTCCTGCACAGGTGGTAAAAATCAAATCAGCCACCCATATTTTCCCTGAAATATTTTCTTCTGTAAATGACTGACCAAAATTATCTACCAATTTAAAAGGTGGAATGCCACCTAACACAGGTAATGGGTCTTGAGAGCAGCCAGCAAAAATAATTGCGATGAAATAAAAACGAAGTTTAAAATCCATGGAAATACACGTTATCTATTATAATTAAGATTAGTAAGGACGGTGAATATAATACAGATATTTTTAGAGTCAACAGCGCATATTTATTTGTTCTGATGATTTTTTTAGGGGGACCAGAAGTCATAAATAGTTAATAAAAATAAATAGTCTGAAAATTTATAAAAAAAGTAAGCAGAGGTCCATACGTACACAATTCTCTGAACTACTGTGCTGGGGGAATAAGGCTAAGGGATAAATATTGAAGAGTGCCTAAATCCTATAAAGAGGGGGGACATTTCTGCTCGGTGTGATATTACCAATCATCTTCATCTTCATCTAATTCTTCTGACATTTCAGCAAGCCATGTATCATATTCCAAATCAGTTTCAACAGTCACATATCCAACCATTTTGTAATGGGAGTTTCCACACAACTGTGCACAGGCAATTTCATAGCCTTTCCAATTTTCTTTCTTTTCCCGCTGGGTACCTTTAATTTCATTTAAAAACTCTGCTGAAGTCATTGTTGGTGTGAAATAAATGGGTATGGTCATACCTGGAACTACATCCTGTTTGACTCTCATCTCAGGCAAAGAGAAACTATGAATAACATCCTTTGATGAGAGATGAATCATAACCTGTTTATTTACAGGTAGATGTAGCTGGTTGATGCTTACAATATCATCAGAACCGTTTGGAGTATTTCGATCCAAACCAATAGGATTTGTCACTTCATCGACCAGTTCAATATTTGTTTTCCCAAATTTACCATCAGCTCCAGGGTAATGGATGTTCCAGGCAAACTGCTGGGCGACCACTCGTATTTCATGCACTTCATCAGAAGGAGGGAAACTTGTTTTTAACTGTGCCCACAAAGGAAGTGACAACCCGATAAGCAGAAAAGCTTCAAAAATTATCACCCCGATTTCAGCATACTGTGATACATGAGACTGTACGCCATTATAATCTGCTTTGGGATTTGATTTACTTCTGAATTTTGTGACAGCGATGATGAGGTAAATCCCCCATCCAATAAATAATAATATCATGAGCCAATGAACCCAGCCAATCATAGAATCAATCAAACCACTATGGCTTGATGAACCTACAGGCAGTCTGAGGTGATCACTTATACGTCCTAAATATTCAACCATATTTATCCTTGTGAATTATTGATTTTTTTTGTTTTTAGTGAAATTGATATAATGGAGTATGCAACAACACATAGTACAAAACCGATGAACCCCATCAAAGTTAGGATGCCCATATTCATACCACGAGCCATGGGTGAGTCAGGGTCACCGTAGCAAACAGAGCATGGAAATAGAATCCCTGGCACGAAAGCGATGAGAATAAATAAGAATTTATCCAGCATTAATCTCAGTTATTTCTTTCAAAAACCATTTTCCGTATAATAATAGACCTATACAAAGAATGATTCCAATGGATGAAAAATATATATATTTAATGTCTCCATAAAGAGACCATTGATTATAACACCACCAACCGAAAAAAACAGCAAAAAGTGAAGATATGGTGATGAAAATAATATGGAAAGATTTTAGGGACATCTGACTAATAACTTACCAGATTTAGATGCCACAATAAAGGGATAAAAATTACCAAAGCTAGGAAAAAAACTGTCAGCATCAGTATCCAGTAGATCATTTTTTTCTCTGAATTTAGGTGCATGAAGTTCGCTGCAACTAAATATCCTTTAATAATAGCAATGGTTAGACCAACAAATATTGCTCCTGCGATAGAATTGCCCACATTAAAATCCATGTAGGATGCCCAAACGGTCAAAACAGTCCCAATGATAAGAAAAATAAATATATTACGGTAGTGTGATGTATGATGCGTCATATTATCAGCTGACATTTGTTCTCCTTAGTTTAATAAATAAAGTGTTGGAAATAAAAATATCCATACAAGGTCTACAAAGTGCCAGTACAAACCTACAACCTCAATGCGGTTGGTAAACCTCTCTGGTTCGGTATTCCACATGCTGATACCAGGTCCAAAGTAATAGGCCAGAACAATAATTCCACCGATAATATGTAGACCATGGAGACCAGTGAGAGTAAAGTATAATGCCATATAAGTATCGTGGGCTGGGACAAATCCTTCGTGTATTTTATGTGAATACTCAAAATATTTTACTACTAGGAAAAGTAAAGCACAAACGATAGTGGTTCCCAGATACATTTTATATTTACTAAGGTCTTTCTGTTTCAATGCCACCCAAGACATGACCATGGTCACACTAGATAAAATAAGGATAACCGTGTTGAATGTTGCATGAGGGACCGTCCCTTCCAGAAGGGGAAGCACAGATCCATGTTCTCCGATTGGTGGCCAAACGGGTGCACCTGTGCGAAGCAGAATGTAGGCTGAAAAAAGACCGCCAAATAGCATAACTTCAGATGCCAAAAAAAGCCAGATGCCCAGCTTTGAGTTATATAATCCTGTGTCCTCTCTTAGTTCTATGTTATAGGGTATTTCCATTGTGACGATCCTTGATTAACTTTTGGTTTGAGGAGTAAAATCTGATGATTCGCCCGGAACGCTATATTCATAGGGGCCTCTGTGAACCACAGGTGCTTTTTCAAAGTTGCCATGTCCCAGTGGTGGCGATGTAGTATCGGTCCACTCCACGGTCGTGGCCTTCCACGGATTAGAATCTACATCTGAAGTTGTCTCTTTCCGTAGGGTCAGAATTAAATTCACTATAAAAGGAATTTGGGCCAATGCTAAAAGCCAGGCAGAGTATGACATAACCTCATTCCAAAATAGGACGTCCTGAGCATGAGCATAGGATGTTCCGCCATCTGCCAGTCGTCGGGAAACACCTGCCATACCTTGGATGAACATGGGCCAAAACACTCCATTCATAAAAATAAATGATAAATAGAAATGGATTTTACCAAGAGTATCACCCAAAAGTTTGCCAGTAATTTTTGGGAACCAGTAGTAAATGCCTGCGAAAATGGCAAAGATAGTGCCTGGCGCTACAACGTAATGGAAATGACCCAATACATAATAGGTATCATGAAGATGGATGTCCGGAGTAGAGAGCCCAAGCGGCAATCCCGTTAGTCCACCAATTCCGAACATGGGAATCCAACCCAGTGCAAATAACATGGGCGTAGTAAATCGAATAGAGCCTCCCCATAGTGACAGCATAAAACAGGTCAGTATGATGACAGAGGGAACAGATATAATCATGGTTGTAGTCTGGAAGAAGACACTCATACCTTGGCCCATTCCAGTTAAGAACATGTGATGCGCCCAAACTAAAAAAGACATAAATCCAAGAAACACAGCTGAATAAACTATAGATTTATAGCCCCAAATAGGTTTTCGAGTATTATTAGCGATAATTTCAGCGATGACTCCCATTCCAGGAAGAATGAGAACATAAACTTCTGGATGAGCCAAAAACCAAAATAAGTGCTGCCATAGGAGAGGACTACCACCTCCGCTTACATCTAAAGCCTGACCACCAATCACCAAACCAGTAGGGAGGAAAAAGCTGGTGCCAAACACACGATCCATTAGCTGAAAAATACCTGCAGCTTCAAGTGGTGGAAATGCCAATACTAATAAAAATGAAGTAATAAGCTGACTCCATACAAAAAAGGGCAAACGCATCCAGGTCATTCCCTTCGCTCTGAGTTGGACAATTGTAACAATAATATTTATAGAACCAAGGAGTGAGGAGGTGATTAAAAAGACCATTCCCAAGAGCCAGTAGGTTTGTCCCGTTGTAGCAATGTCAGCTAGAGGAGGGTAAGATGTCCAGCCTGAGTTTGCAGCTCCACCTGGGAGGAAGAAACTCACAAGCATTATAACACCCCCAACAAAATATACCCAGTAAGATGCCATATTTAGCTTGGGGAAAGCCATATCCGGGGCACCAATTTGAAGAGGAATAATATAATTCCCAAATGCGCCCACAACAATGGGGACCACACCTAAGAATACCATAATGGTACCATGCATGGCACCAAAAGCGTTATATAGATCGGAAGGCAAATTTCCAACACTGGCATATCCATTTAAATCGGCCAACCATTTAATTAGACCTCCTATGAAAGGGACCACCGTATCTGGATAAGCAAGTTGCCACCTCATGACCAGCATAAGAGTAAAACCAAACAGTAAAAATATAAGTGCGGTTATACCATATTGTAGTCCAATGACTTTATGGTCTGTCGAAAAAATATATTTCCGCCAAAAATTTTCTTCGTTGTGTGAAACGCTCAAGATAGCCTCCTAATTACTAACCAAGATATAACCTGTCATAGCAGGTAGAACAGAATTAAAATTTATTGAAAGGTCTTAATATCAACAAAATGAAATTAATAATGAATTAGGATTATAATTTGGGCACAGTATATACTGATGACAGTTCTACAATCCGGTCATTATTATGGTGCAAACCTTTAAATAGAGAAATATTAGCCTTATCAAACACTTATAATTATTAATCATTTTGAAATCAATTGTTCAACAGTCTGTTTTACTCGATGAGATGCTTTACCATCCAATCTATGAAATATTTTATCTTGGTCAACCTTTTGTGCCTTTTTCATTGTTGCAGTTGGATGTAATGCCTTCTCTATCCCATCCATCAACTTATTTTTATTATTGATGTGCACAAAAGAATCCTTTAAATATTCATGATTATTAAAGTTGAGAAGTGTCTCACCATCGGAATGCTTTAAACTCTCCTGATCAAGATTATAAATAATCCCCGTTTTTCCTGTGGCCAAGAATTCCGTAATTGCACCAGATGCTTCTGA
>DASCRE010000301.1:0-3767 GCA_034408645.1 Fidelibacterota bacterium
CTTTAAAATGAAAAAACCCCACATACAAAACAAATTTATTTTGTTTAACCTTATCATTCTTTTTCTCCCAACTCTTCATGCAGGATCAGAATATGCTAAAAACGGAATGGTAGTATCCGCTCATAGATTGGCCTCAGAAGCAGGTGTAGAAATCATGAAAAAAGGTGGCAATGCAGTGGATGCCGCAGTTGCGACAGGGTTTGCATTAGCTGTAGTGTACCCTGCAGCTGGGAATATCGGCGGAGGAGGATTCATGACTGCCGTTATAAACGGAGAAAAATTTACTTTAGATTTTCGTGAAAAAGCTCCTAGTAATGCCGATAGGGATATGTATCTTGACGATAAAGAAAATGTAATTCCAGGTCTATCTCTGTATTCTCATCTCGCATCAGGTGTCCCTGGTACGGTTCATGGACTAATTAAGGCTTGGCAGGATTATGGGTCAGGTCGTATTTCTCTGTGGGAGATAATGAAACCTGCTGTCAGGATGGCAGAAAGAGGATTTCGACTGTCCAACGGATTGGCAAGAAGCTTGAATTACAGAAAAAAGTTTTTCAATCGGGATACTGATTCCCAAATAATCTTTAACCGGAAAGATGGGAGAGACTGGACAACGGGAGATATCCTTAAACAAAGAGATCTTGCAGGAACTTTGAGACGAATCGCCAGAACAAAAGGTGATGATTTTTATTTTGGAAAAACAGCGAGACTTATTGCCGCTGAAATGGAAAATTATAATGGACTCATCACTATGGAAGATCTTGCAGAATATAAATCTGTTTATCGGGATCCGGTGATCGGACAGTTTCAGGAATTTGAAATATTATCCATGGGTCCGCCCAGCTCCGGCGGTGTGATTCTCATCCACATGCTAAATATGCTTGAGCAATTTGAATTAAAAACCATTGACTGGCACTCCTCAGAATATATCCATCTTCTCACCGAAGTGGAACGGAGAGCGTATGCAGATCGTGCCGAACATTTAGGCGACATTGATTTTTGGGATGTCCCCATTAACATGCTGTTATCAGATGATTATGCAGTTAAAAGAGCTTCCTCAATTAATCTTTTAAAAGTATCATCCAGCACAGATATTTCCCATGGAAATCCATATCCTTATGAGAGCAGGGAAACTACTCACTATTCCGTTGTTGATATAAATGGAAATTCTGTAAGTGTAACCACCACATTAAATACCGGATACGGTTCCGGGCATGTTGTTGAAAAGGCAGGATTTTTTCTCAATAATGAAATGGATGATTTTTCAGCAAAACCAGGAGTGCCCAATGTGTATGGTCTGGTGGGTAACGACGCAAATGCCATTCAGCCGGGGAAACGTCCACTCAGTTCTATGACACCTACCATTGTACTGAAAGATGGAAAACCCATTCTCATTATTGGCTCTCCGGGAGGTTCAACCATTATCACAACTGTTATGCAGATAATCCTGAATGTGCTGGTGTATGACATGTCCATTCAACAGGCAGTGACTGCATCCCGTTTTCATTCTCAATGGCTACCGGATGCTATCATGGTAGAACCGTTTACCATCGCTACCGATGTAAGGAAAAACCTCCTTCGAAAAGGACATTCAATTAAATTCTACAGATGGGGATATATCGGACAGGCAAATGGAATAACCATTACAGAAAATGGATTTTACGGTGGGGCAGATTCAAGGGGAGAAAACTCTGCTGTCGGGTATTAATCTACTTCCAATAAATCCTCAATAAGTTGCGCAAATATACTGGCCCCCACTAACAGAGCCCTCTCATCAATATCAAAATGTGAACAGTGATGAGGAACACTCATAGGTTCTCTATCCAAAGGAGCAGATCCAACAAAGAAAAAACAACCCGGAATTTCGTTGGCATAGTATGAAAAATCCTCTGCACCCATAGAGAGATAAGGTTCTTTTGCATTCTCGCCTACAATTTTTCTGGCGGAGTGGATAAGTTTCTCATAAGTGTTCTCAGAGTTCACAGTTGGAGGATAGCCTTTTATGTAATCCATTTTAATTGTAGCTCCAAACATTTTTTCCGTACCTGAAATAATGTCACCCATTTTGTTAATGACCAATTCACGAACTTCTTCTTTGTATGCCCTGATCGTTCCAATCAATTCTGCTGTATCAGCAATGATGTTAAAATTATTTCCACTCTGAAATTTTCCTATCGTTACCACTGCACTATCAATTGGATTTGTGTTCCGGCTGACTATAGTCTGAAATGCACTTACCAGATGTGACCCAACAACAATTGCATCTACTGTTCCCTGGGGAGCAGCGCCATGTCCCCCAACACCTTTAATGGTAATGGTAAATTTATCCGCTGCTGCAAGAATAGGCCCCGGTTTTACTCCCACCTCTCCATATGGCTGGTAATTCCACAGGTGTATCCCATATATTTCATCCACTCCGCTAAGGCATCCATCATTAATCATGTGTTTAGCACCAAAATGCCCTTCTTCCCCGGGCTGAAAGATAAACCGTACAGAACCATTCAGTTTTTCCTTCTTTTGGGATAACATCTTTGCAGCTCCCAACAGTATTGCTGTGTGTCCGTCATGTCCACAGGCATGCATGACGCCATCGTGGACGGATTTGAAAGGCACATCTCCCGTTTCCTGAATGGGAAGAGCATCCATATCTGCCCGAAGTGCAATGGTTGGTCCACTGTTTCTTTTCAAATTTCCAACCACTCCTGATATGCCAATCTCTGTTTCTACGTCAATTCCCCAGGACATAAGTTTTTCCGCTACAAATTTAGCTGTTTTGGGGAGCTCCATTCCCAATTCTGGATAGGAATGGATATGCCTCCTCCACTCGATGATATTTTTAAAATTTGCCTCTATTTCAGGTTTAATATTGATGTTCATGATTCAAATGGTTCCCTTTTCAACAACAGTGAATAATTGCTTTTAGCAATTTAATAAACTCGTGTTTTGTTTTTTCCGCTGTCTCTATTACTTCTTCATGGTTAAGAGGCGAATTTGACAATCCAGCTGCAAAGTTAGTCACACAGGATATTCCCAAAATTTCCATACCATATTCTCTTGCTTCAATTATTTCCGGGACTGTGCTCATACCAACCACATCTCCACCCAGAGATCTGAAATACGTTATCTCTGCCGGAGTTTCGTAGGACGGCCCCAAAGCCCAACAATAATTTCCCTTTCTCAATGGAATATTGCTTTCTGAAGCGCAGATTGGTACCGTTTTATATAATTGGGAGGAAAAATTTTTTATATTTATAATGTCAGGATCTTCAACTGAATCTCTGAAAGTACAATCTAAATATCCGGTGATGAGAAACAGGTCACCCGGTTTAATTGAACTTCGCATGGAACCGGAAGCATTAGTTATAATCAGTGTTTTCACATTCAGAGCGTGGAAAAGATGAACCGGCAAAACAAGTGTTTCCCAGTCATGCCCTTCATAATAATGAAATCTTCCCTTTGCCACCAATACAGGTTTTCCTGAAAGATATCCTGAAACCAATTCCCCCGCATGTCCTGGAACTGATGGAGATGGATATTCCGGGATTTTATTATAAGGTATTACTATTTTATTCTCTAAATAGTTCGAGAATTCACCTAATCCAGATCCTAAAATAACTGCTGTTCCTCCCCTTGAATCCTGTTGCGTTCTGCACGGTTTCTGCCATGGTAGAAATATTCAATTGCCTGCTACCCCCATCACAGATAATTGCCCGCACCCTGCATTGATATCCGTTCCGTGACTCCAGGTCGCTTATTCTTTTCCATCC
>DASCRE010000302.1:0-1646 GCA_034408645.1 Fidelibacterota bacterium
GCAAAATTTAATTCAAACGGACTCTTAGGTTCCCGTACAATTTTATTTTCTCCCTCTCCTGTACCCACTGGAACCGTTCCATGGGGTATGTTAGGGATTCCAAGTAGTAAATCCTTAATTTTTTCATTTAGAGAGTTTACTTTAGACTCCAGCTTCTGAATTTCTTCTCCCTTCTTACGCATGGTAGTGACTGCCCCATCTGCGTTTCCCCCATCTTTTTTAATTTGCCCTATTTCTTGAGAAACTAAATTTCGTTCAGCTCTGAGAGTATCCAACTTAGTGATAAGCATTCTTCTATCATCATCCACCATTAACATTTGATCTAGGTTTAACTCAACTCCTCTGGATCTGAGGGCAGACATAATAGAATCTGGGTTGGACCGTATTTGTTGAATGGGAATCATAAAATATTAACTTATTAAGTGTAAAATATTAAAATGGAATATACATCAAAAGGGAGATAATTACCTCCCTTTTCCCGATATCATAACCCAAAATGTGGTAAGTATAATTTTGAGATCCAGCCAAATATCCACGTTCTCAATATAAAAAAAATCGTACCTCAGTTTCTCCCGTACATCTGCTATGTTTTCATCGTAACTATGTTTTATCTGTGCCCAACCTGTTATCCCAGGACGAATTTTTGACCTTCGCATATAAAACGGATATTCCTGTTTCAATTTTTCCACAAAAAAAGGACGTTCAGGTCGGGGACCCACCAAGGACATGTGACCCTTAAGCACATTCAATAACTGGGGGAGCTCATCCAAGCGAAAACGTCTCAGGAAACGCCCAACTATTGTAACACGTGGATCATCTTTCTCCGCCCACATCGGCCCTGTTTGCTTTTCCGCTTCTTTAACCATAGAACGAAACTTTATTGCGTTAAATATAGTATTATGTTTTCCAACACGTTTCTGTTTATATAATATTGGCCCCCGACTGTCTACCTTAATCAAAATGCTAATTATAATCCAAAGTGGTATAGATCCAATGATGGAGATTAATGAAAAGAAAAAATCAAAAACTGGTTTATATATCCTGATATAGTTCGTATTAAGGTTGAGAGTAATATCAATTAAGGGGAGACCTGAAATTTGTTGGGTTCTGGCAATACCGCTTATGACTTCATAGAGATCCGGTATAATTTTGACCGTTACCGGTAGAGGATCGAGCTTTTGAACAATAGGAAAGAGTGATGATCTTTGGCTATCATTCAGTGCTAATACTACATCGGAAATATTTTCTTTTTGAATAATATTTTTGATATCATTAAAATGGCTCAACACTTTAGTCCCACCAACAAAATCATTTGGTTCCCCATCAAAATGAATAAAACCCAAAATGTTAAACCCTTGTGTTTGATGATCACAAAAAAATTGGGCTGCTTTTTTCCCTCTTTCATTGGCACCAACAATAACTGTATTTTCTCTTCCAAATCCTATTTCAAGAAACCATTTTTGAATTGACCGAAGGAATATTCTGTTACAACAAGTAAAAAAACTCAATAGGAACCCATATTTCATAACGATCATCGGACTAATTAATTCAGGTATAAGCCCAACGGACTGTGAGATAATATAAAACCCAATTACTAAACCAACTATCCTTACAAGCCTGACTAGCTCAGAAATTCTAGATATTGT
>DASCRE010000303.1:0-3628 GCA_034408645.1 Fidelibacterota bacterium
AGGTAATCTCTGTCCTATCTGAGGAGTTTGACATAATACTCCTTAATAGTGACCTATTTGAGATGACTAAGGAAGATATTGAAACTGTCGAGGATATCGTTGAAACTAATGAGGGAAAATATCTTGTTTTCTCCAAAGAATCCAGATTGGCAGAAGATTTCAGGAAAAAATTCGCCGACGCAGTTAAAAATGGCGAACCGCACTTTTATTGGAAAAATAAAAGGTTTTCTACAGATATAAAATAAAAAGTCCTTCCCCGTTATAATACGGGAAAGGACCAACCCATTCATCACCAAAAAAAGAGTGATTCCTACATATTTTGAGCTATGTGGACCTGTTTATAAATATTCTCTTACCAAGTATATCCCAGGAAATGGAGATTTTTATTTTTTCTTAATGATATAGCTACCACAGTAGCAGACTATACCACACAAATTTCTTTAAGAATTCAATGGAAAGGAGACCTCCACAATTTCCTTTCCATCATTTTTTATTACCCACACACTAACTTTTCAAGTAAAAATGTTAACTTAGTGCCTATTATCGGATTTTATCGGATTTTCTTTAAAATATATGTATAGTAGGCTTTAATGGGTAATTCTATACATAACACCCTTTCCTGTAAGATATTTACATTTTGTTGTTATATTTATATTGTTTATCTACTTCAACAACACCATCTTCTTCGTCTATATAAACTCATCAGCCTGTATCTTACCCTCGTCAACAAGAACGGTGTCACCAGGCTCAGCAGCATCAATACCTTCCTGGATGGTCTCCCGATCATGGGGGACACGGTGGACAGCTGAAAAAAGTGACGACAAAAGGATGGAAAGTAGCAATATAACTCTCATTTTAGATCTCCAAAGATATTGAAAGGATTATTTTATCTAATTTTGTGGTATCAATTATACAGCCTCTAATTAAAAATATCAAAATTTAATTAATATAATTAAAATAATATTACTATAGTGTGATATTCGTCACAGTGTAATATAAAATAGAAACCCCGGACAACAGCCGGGGTTTCTATAACAAATAATTATATAATATTCTACTTTAGCAGCACCATCTTTCTGGTCTGAACAAAGTCCCCTGCTTCTATCTGGTAAAGGTATACTCCTGCACTCACAGGTTTACCAAAGCTGTTTTTAGCATCCCACTTGATTGACTTGAACCCTGCCTGTTGAGATGTGTTCACCAGTTTTGTGACCTCTCTCCCAAGCATGTCATAAATACTGATTGAGACAAAGGCATCTGTAGGAAGGTCATACCTTAAAGTCGTAATAGGATTGAATGGATTGGGGAAGTTCTGGTGTAGGGTAAATGTTAATGGGATAATGATTTCCTTGTTTAGAACAAACCTTTCCTCAGATGGAACAGTGATCTCCCCTGTACCTTTCAAAGTATAATCATTTCCGCTCTCTGATGTAAGCACCCAGCTATGGCGACTGCCTGCATCTACTTTGATGTCATACTCTATTGTAATCATCTCTGTTTGAGCTATAACCACAATCTCTCCTGATTCCGATACAACCTTACTATTGTTGGAGAAACGAACGTCAAAGGTCATCTGTGGGAACACAGGTGGAAGGCTGTAGCTCAATATCTCCTCCTCAGGAATCACAACACCAAAGTATAGCTCTGATGAATTTAATCCACTGGAAAATGTGATAGAATTTGAACTTTCAAGCTTCTTCATAATAGAAACCAATTTTGCAGAACCGTTACTATGTATATCACTATACTCAATTGTTTCTGTAATAAAATCAACATATCCAACCAACGGAATATCTCCCTTCACATCCGAATACTCAACACCATCAGGAAGATGTGTCGTTGTTAGAGAGTTTACATGGTTTCGTGCACCCACTGTAAAGTTAACGCTCTCGATGCCACCAAAGTTACCACCGTTTGCGATAGTCTCTCCATCAAGCATCAACTCATAGGAACCATTTCCGAAACCGCAGCAGATACCATCACCATATTGATCATAAATAGTCCACACATAATCACCGGGCATCAGGGTAGCTGAAAATTCCACCAATCCTCCAGCCTCTGAATATGGTCCACCGTTTGCGACCACGCCTTCGGGTCCACTGAGGTCCCAGGTAGTTTCACTTGGATAGTTATCCAAAACAATTGTCATCATAAATTCAGAAGGATCGGATCCAAGTGTTATCTCACCGTCCTCTGTGCCTCTAACCCAGTAGCCCCTCCCCGGTTCAATAGACTCAGGATTGAAATAATTTGCGTCCAATCCATAGACTGTTCCTGGATAGACTATATCGTTTTCATACAAATCTTCCACTGAGAGATTGCTGCCTGTGCCTGAAAAGAGGTTCCACCCTTCGGTAATAGCTATATTAACTCCTTGAATCGGTGTGCCGGCAAATGCTACTGTATCATCCGATGTCATCCTCAAGAGATACCCATTCCCTTCCACTAGTTCAACCTGATTCTCGTATCCTGTACCAAACGAGTAAAGGGTACCTTCCTGGGCATTCGGGAAAAGAGTTTGATAATTTGGATCTTCAACTTCCACAGCAAGGCCCACAATGTTCCATCCATTATTATATGTTACCACCGGAGGACCAAATTGACAGCTTCCGTCATTCATGTTGGCCTCAGGATCAAAATTTTCAGCTTCAGGGTCTGTACAACCAAGAATACCTCCCAGCTCAAAAGCTCCCATGTCAGGAGCGGATCCTACGTAATCAATATCATCTGTACCATCATCATTAATGTCAGCAGTCCCCTCATCTATGCAGGGAGAAGTTTCTTGGAGAGTAAAGTCTCCACTGCCAGGGTCTGTAAAGAGGGGATCTGTATTCATATTTGTCCAGCCTCCCCATCCACCTTGTATATCGCTGTAAGTGATATTGGCAGTACCTCCATATGAACTCACTGACGAAGGAGTATTGTTGTCCCAGACAATTGAATTGACTACCTGTGCATGACCTCCGCATGTAACACGTATCGCACCGCCATTAGAAGATGAATTTCCAGTAATTGTACTATTTGTTATGTATGCAGGTATATATGAACCATCATCAAAACAATCTGATATGAATATCCCTGGATTCCACTCGCCAGAATTACCAGTAATAGTGACACGAGTCAACCATAAACTCGAAATACCCATTGACCATATTCCAGCGGTTGAGTTTGGTGCTGAATTATCACTAATGAGGCAATCTGTAAAAGAAGGTTCACCTACACCCATAGCCCACATCACGCCGCCACCCATATCAGCGCCCAGTGCAGTATTTCCAGTAATGGTACAGTTCCTTATATTGGGACTTGAATCAAATGACCAGAGAGCTCCTCCATTACCATCTGATGTATTATCACTCATGGTAACATTTATAAGTGTCGGCTCTGATTCTAACATACCTAATGCCGAACCATCCGTACCATGATTTCCACTAATGATGGAGTTTGTCATGATCCAGTCTGAATTATTGGTCCATATTCCAGCACCTTTACAGCAACCTAAATTATCTGTTATAGTCATGTTATCCAGTGTGCCACCGGTAACCGGCATCATGATTCCTCCGCCTTGCGCGGTACCAGTCAAATTATTATTTTGAGTAATGGTCACACTTGTCATCGAAATTTGAGAACC
>DASCRE010000304.1:0-1650 GCA_034408645.1 Fidelibacterota bacterium
GTGAACCTTCCGCACTCCAGTAAACTGTTCCAGACCAATTATCGAGATTGTCAAAAAATTCTTCAAAAATAATTTCCGGTTCTGTAAGATCAATGGGAATTGTTTCATCGCTCATTAGTGTCAAATCAATCACCGCCGGGGAGAGCCCCTCTGATACAATGGTAAGCCTATAAACACCTTCATGCCAGCTAAATTGATTCTCGCCAGAGACTAGCTCTAGAGTATCTGTATTCAGTTCAGTTTGTCGAATTAAATAAAACGGACCTGGGAATCCATTTGGAACTGTTAGATCTAGGGAAAGATCATGAATTGGAGAGGGATTGAGTACAACATCATGCTCTGTCACCTCTGATTCAGAAGAATAGAATGATTGTTCATAGCTCTCAAAACCTTCAGCAGTAATTTTTATGGTATAATTCCCTTCATTTAATAATCTACGGTATCTACCAAAACTGTCTGTAAATCTAGGATTTAGTACACCCCCGTCCATTTCTAAAATTTTGACATTTGCGTGAACTGTTTCACCATCAACTGCATTCGTTACATGACCTGTTATCTGATATTTATCAGCTGAAAGGCTCGTATTGTTTGTGTTACCCCATGCTCTGTTAAAGAGATAGAAGGCACCGTTAAAATTGTCTTCAATTATCTGATAAACATGAGCGCTATCTGCAGACTGCATATTGGCGGTACCCATTTCGATTAAATATTGAATGCATCCGGTCTCCGTGTAAAACCAGTCATGGGCGTTCCCCTTCATACTCTTACTGGTTGTGGGGTCATAGGTAGAGCCATCTATTGCATCTTTTAAAGTGAGATTAGCAATTTTTACACCTATGTCATGGATAACATCAAAATCAGGAGAATATTTTGTGTCACCCCATTCCCATGAATAGATCACTTTTTCTGATACATTACCAGACCTTGAGCTATGATATGCAATAGATAAAAGAAACTGTTTTTCAATAGCAAAATCACGAATGGCTTGCGTCTCTGAATCAGAGAACGGAGCATCACCGCGGTAATAATCAAAGTGTGAACAATATGCTCCATTACAATCCTCAACATATAACTCATCACCAAAAATCCAATTAAAATTATAGTTCCGGTTTAGATCCACCCCATCAGAATCACTCCCCGCTTCCACCGTATTGTCAAAATTAAAAATGCCGTCACCATTCACATCATTTTTGTTTTTTCGATAGCTCACATCCTGTATCCACTGGGTAGTATCACCTGTGGTTTCTGTATAACCATGAACAACGCTCAAACCTTCAGGATTGTGGGTCGGTATGATCCATATCTCGACATTCCGAAGGTTTGGAAAAACCTGGCTGGCTATCTCTGAGTTAAAACATTCTTCCACTCCACCACTACTTAGATTGAGGAAACAATTAATAAGTGCCATGGAAATTTCAACACCATATATCTCTTCAGCGTGGCACTGACCCAAGATCAACACTCTGGGCTCGTCCTCATCCACATCAGCATTGTCAGATATCTTTACACCCCAAAAGGGAAGGTTATCTTTCGTAGAATATCCAATCACTTCTTTATGAAAAATAATACCGTTACTGCCTGAAGGTGTACTCCCAAATTCTTCATCCCAGGAATCCAACTGAGCCTCAATATCCTCATAGGTGTGATAGA
>DASCRE010000305.1:0-2421 GCA_034408645.1 Fidelibacterota bacterium
AGATTGCTCTAGATGGTTCCATGCCCTGGGGAAATGATGGTCTGGCCCTTTCAGTTTCAGGGAGCGATAATATATCGCCCCGATTGACAGTACTCTCAGACAACAGTATAGCCGTTGCCTGGTGTCAAAATTATATGACAGTGCGATTACAGATGATTTCTGAAGGTGGTACGTTGGAGTGGGGAGATGGGGGCATTCATATTGTGGACGGTACCGGTGACCTGTTAAATCCCATTCCCATATCAGTGGACGGAACCAATGTTCTTCTGCAATGGAACCATCAGTCAGGTCCTTTTTGGGCACCTGACAGTAAGCTATATCTACAGAAATATAACAGCTCAGGAATTGAGCTCTGGGGTTCCCCAGTTGTGGTAGTGGGGCCGGTGGTGTTCCCCACAGGAAACTACTTTCAGGAATCTGTGGGAGATGGTGGTGGAGGTAGCTTTAGTGCGTGGACTGAAATGTCAGGATCAAACCAGTCTGCCGTTGCTCAACGAATTAGTGGTTCTGGTGAAATAGTTTGGGGAGACGACGTAGACTTTTCAACAAACTCCAGCCACTTCCGTACCAATCCTCGGACATCCATAGCTGAGGGGAGCTCTCAACTCATGGCAGCCTGGACTGAGGCCAATGGTGGCCAATCCCAGCACGGTGTTTATGCACAGAGGCTTGATGAAAATGGTAATCGTCTCTGGGGCTCTTCTGGTGTTGCGGTGGTACCGCTGAACAGTGATTATTCATATTTGGATCTATCTGTTGAGGGATTTGGCGATGATATGGTTTCAGCTTACATTGAGCAAAGTGTAAATATGACCGGTGATATCTATGCCTCTCGCCTTAATTCAAGCGGTGAGTATGTTTGGTCTGGACAAATAGTAGCGCTGACAGCCTCTGGAAATTCAAAAACTGATATGTCCGCAGGGAAAGGACAGGGATGTATGTTTATTGTCTGGACTGAAAATGGTTCTGTTTATGCCCATTGTCTTTTGGAGGATGGTACCCTTGGCGCTCCAGGTAGTGGAGAGCCACCTGTTCCAGTTATATTTGAGATCATTTCTGTCCCCGAAATGTCGATACCCCTGGGAATGAACAGCGATGGAACAAAAATCGTTGGCACAAATTCAGGAGGTCAGGCTCTGCTATGGACTGAAGAAGATGGGATACAGGTTCTTGGAAACGGTGAGGCCTGGGAAATATCTGAAAATGGGAGGATTGTCGGGGAAATAGTTAACAATGATGGAAATACCGAAGCAGCTCTATGGGAAAATGATGGCTGGACTTTCCTCGGTAATATTGAAGGTGGCGGAACTTGTGACGCATTTTTAAGTTCTGGCCTTGGTATATCTTCTGATGGTTCAACGGCGGTGGGGATGGGCTGGATCAATTGTTCCACCGAAGCATTCTATTGGACCGAGTCTTCAGGGATTGTAGGTTTGGGACAGTATGGAGGTAACAGTGAAAAGGCTCAGGCAGTATCAGGTAATGGAAATCTCATTGGAGGATGGAACCAAAGCAGTTCCGGCTCACGCCGTTCGTGCATATGGGATATCCAAGGCAATATTACGTTTATTGGTTCACCTGGAGGTTCAGAAACTGGAGAAGTAACAGCTATCACCAATGACGGTTCTGTTGTAGTTGGTTTTGGAAGCGGTACCGGAGGAAATCATACTGAGGGGTATATCTGGACTGAGGAAGATGGAATGACCGGACTTGGAGTGCCCACTAATAATGCCATGTTTAATAGAAGTGCTGCCCTAGATGTGTCTGAAAATAATATTGCTATTGGTCAATACCTCTATCAGGGCATGACACAGTATAAAGCCTGTATTTATACCGAAGAAACGGGTGAATTTGTAAATCTTCAAAGCTATCTGACTGAATCGGGAATGGAAGGATTGGGTGATTGGGATTTGATGAGGGGACTTGCAATTTCTGATGATGGAACTGTTATGGCAGGTTTTGGCAATGGACCCAATGGATTTGGTGGTTGGATCATCAGGGAAATAGAAGAGACTCCTGAAGAAATTGAGGTCAGCGTGGATCACCTTAATGGATGGAATATTGTTGGGATACCAATCGATACTGAACCCGCTAATTATTTATCAGTTTATCCTGATGCAGTGAACGGCACATTCTACGGATTTGACGGTACCTACTTTCCGGCAGAGAATTTAGTAGCCGGTGACGGTTTCTGGCTGAGATTTGATGAGGAAGGTGTCAATACGGTGACAGGGCCACCATTGGAAAGTATAGTTGTTTCCATTTCAGAAGGATGGAACCGAATCTCCGGAGTCTCTTTTCCTGTTGATGTGGAGACAATTATTGATGATGATGGACTTATCGTTTCAGGGACAATTTATGGATTTACCCCAAGCTATGTTAATGTTGAAACAATTGAACCAGGGAGGGGATACTGGTTGC
>DASCRE010000306.1:0-2080 GCA_034408645.1 Fidelibacterota bacterium
CCTCCCTGATTAGTGTCCACCAAAGGGATGAGCCCATATCCTATCTCGATCTCAAATGGGTCCGGATGTAAAAATGATTCAATTTTTTCCTCTTCAATAACTGCTTCAGCCTCAGGTGCTTCAACAGTTGATACTTCAGATTGGGATTTAGTAGCCCTATAGCCAATGGTAGCTAAAACTCCTGCCATAACTGCAAAAGGTAAAAAAGGCATCCCCGGCATCAATCCAATAATACCTACAACTCCGGAACTCACCATTACCGCCTTGGGTTGTTTGGTCACTTGAGATTGAATATCAGCCGCAAAATCTGATTCACTTGTAGCTCGAGTTACAATAATACCAGCAGCGGTGGAAATAATCAATGCTGGAATCTGTGCAACCAATCCGTCACCAATCGTCAAGAGTGTGTAAGTGGAAGCAGCTTCCCCAAGCTTCATTCCAAGTTGGAGTGTACCTATTGCCAATCCACCAATGATATTAATGAGAGTCATAAGAATTCCTGCAACTGCATCTCCCCGGACAAATTTACTTGCACCATCCATAGATCCATAAAAATCGGCTTCCTGAGAAATCATCTCTCTTCGTTTTCTTGCCTGATCATCATCGATAAGTCCTGCATTCAAATCAGCATCAATAGACATCTGTTTACCTGGCATAGCATCCAGTGTAAATCTCGCAGATACTTCAGCAATCCGGGTAGAACCTTTTGTTATGACCACAAAATTAATGATGACCAATATCAGGAATATTACTGCACCTACAATATAATTTCCTCCAACAACAAAATTTCCAAATGATGCAATAATTTCTCCCGCATAAGCTTCCCCTAGAATCAATCGTGTCGTGGCAACATTCAATGATAGTCTGAAAAGTGTGACTATAAGAAGTAATCCTGGGAAAACAGAAAATTCCAAAGGACGCAAAACATACATTGCAACAAAGATAATAACCAACGCCCCGGTGATATTCATAACAAGAAACATATCTAAAAGAAATGTAGGCATCGGGAGCAACATAATGCCTAGAATCAGCATAACAGCTACGGCAAGCATAGTGCTGCTGTTTGTGCCCAAAATGGATGCAAATCTTGATTTATTATCTTCAGCCATGAGCTAATGTGCTCTTTAAATATGGATTATTACGCTGCATTTGAAAAACTTTAGCCAATACTTCCGCTACTGCTTGATAGAATATTGGCGGAATCTCCATACCAACTTCTAATGTTTGAAACAAAGTACGTGCCAAAGGTTTATCTTCAAGTACAGGTATATCATTCTCCTTGGCTAATAGCTTTATCCTTTCAGCAGTTTTTCGCTGTCCTTTGGCAACTACTTTAGGGGCATCGGATGGTCCATTGGGAGAATATTGAAGAGCTACAGCAATATGAGTTGGATTTGTCACGACGACAGTTGCATCAGGAACAGCATTCATCATTCGTGTTCTACTTAGCTGTCTTTGTAAAGATTTGACACGACCTTTTACTTCAGGATTTCCTCTTTCCTGCCTTTGCTCTTCTTTGACTTCTTGTTTTGTCATCTTAATATTTTTTTCATAGTCATAATTTTGCCAGGCATAATCTGCCGCTGCAAGGAAAATCAGTACTATAGCTATTTTTACACTTAATTCAAACAATATCTCAGCGATAAAACTCAAAATCGCTCCCGGTGTCATAATAGAAACAGAATAATAATCATTAATATGACTTTTAATTACAGTGTATCCAATTATGGTAATAATGGTTACTTTAACGATTCCTTTAACCAGTTCTACTAATGATTTTGATGAAAAAATACGTTTAACCCCCTTCAATGGGTTAATTTTACTAAATTTGGGGATAAGCGCTTTTTTTGAATAGAAAAATCCAACCTGTCCAAAATTACTGGCAAGTCCCAAAATCATTATTGTGATTAAAATTGGACTTATTACACAAAAAATATACCAAATTCCATTCTGTGTATATTGGACAGTAGATTCAGGAGTTAATTGTATTGTTGTTATGGTGGTATATATTCCTGATGTAAAATGTGATATTCCACTTAATAGATTTTCTCCCATGAACTTGATAACTAAAATGCCTGCG
>DASCRE010000307.1:0-14698 GCA_034408645.1 Fidelibacterota bacterium
GGCTATTCTCCGTACACTTACTCCTCCTGCAATCATAACAGGCGGATAAATATTACTTAGTGGGAAGGATATTCTGTCTATGTCTCATAGGGAGGTGTTGCAATTTAGATGGCAGGAAATCTCCATTGTCATGCAGAGCGCACTGAATGCGCTGAATCCGGTGCTATCTATCCATAAACAGCTTTCAGATGTTCTCTATACACACAGAGGACTTTCAAAAGACCAGGCCGATAAGAGAATTCGGGAATTGTTTGATCTGGTTGATATCAGTTATGATCGTCTGGATAGCTTTCCACATGAATTATCTGGTGGGATGCGGCAGAGGGTCGTCCTTGCTATTGCTCTGGCGCTGATGCCGCCAGTTATTATTATGGATGAACCTACAACGGCATTAGATGTTATCGTTGAACGTGATATCCTGTTCAAGGTACTTGAACTCCGAAAAAAATTGGGTTTTACAATTTTGTTCATTACCCATGACCTGAATCTGCTACTTGAGTTTGCAGATCGTTTGGCTGTAATGCTGAACGGACAAGTAATTGAGACAGGAGATGTTGCACAGATAGGTTCCGGTGGACAACATGCTTATACAAAAAAATTGATTGGCGCACTCCCTTCCGCAGGAGGAAAACGAAAAAAAGATCTATTGCCCCAACCGAAAAGTCTAAATTTTGGAGAGAAACCACTGCTTGAAGTTCAGAGCCTAAATAAGGATTTTGTATTATCAGGTTTCCTGCGCCCTAAATTATTGCATGCAGTGAAAGATGTCTCTTTCGAGGTATTCCCCGGGGAGATTGTAGGGCTGGTTGGTGAATCAGGAAGCGGTAAAAGTACAATTGCACGATTAATTGCCAGATTGATACCACCCACATCGGGTGCCATAAGGCTTGATGGTGTAAATATACTCAAATCAGAGCGCACAACCGCCTCATTGGAATACCGACAAAAAGTACAAATGATTTTTCAGGACCCATTTGGTTCACTAAATTCTGTGCACACGGTATTCCATCATCTGGCTCGTCCTCTTATTCGGCATCGACTGGTTCCCAAATCAGATCTGTATAAATATATTATTGATATCTTGGAAAGTGTAGAATTATCTCCTGGCGCTCTGTTTGCAGACAAATTTCCCCATGAGATGTCTGGCGGTGAGCGTCAGCGTGTTGCTATTGCAAGAGTCCTGAGCTTGCAACCAGAGATAATTGTGGCAGATGAGCCTACTTCCATGCTGGATGTATCTATTCGTTTGGACATCCTGAAGATCTTAGCCAATTTGCGAATAAAGAAGAATGTGGCCATTTTATTCATCACCCACGATCTTGCATCCGCTCGTTATCTTGCCGATAGGATCATTGTTCTACAGAAGGGGTCCCAGGTTGAGCATGGCTACTCTGAGGCATTGATTCAAGCACCCCAGCATATGTATACAAAACAGTTAATTGCGGCCGCTTCACCAGGATGGCTTTCATCAAAAATATCAGATTGTAAGTGAAAATGAAGAAAATATTTCCTGACGATTTCATGTGGGGAGTTGCTACCTCCAGCTACCAAATAGAGGGTGCTGCATTTGAAGATGGTAAGGGTCTTTCAGTTTGGGATACTTTCAGTCATGAACACGGTAGGATAAAAAATAACGAAAATGGAGATATAACTTGTGATCACTATCACTTGTGGAAAAATGACATTGAAATATTGAATGATTTAGGAGTTCAGGCATATCGACTCTCGGTTTCGTGGCCCAGGATAAACCCTACCGGATTTGATAAAATGCCGAACAAGAAGGGACTTGATTTTTATGATCGATTGGTTGACAACTTACTTGAAAAGGATATCATACCATTTATAACTTTGTTTCACTGGGACCTGCCCCAGGAGCTTGAAGACAAAGGTGGTTGGACAGTACGCGATATAACCGATGCATTTGTTCAGTATGTTGATATGATCAGTCGTTATCTTGGAGATCGTGTCAAACACTGGATAACCCATAACGAGCCATGGTGTGTCAGTTATCTTGGCTATATTAATGGACAGTTCCCTCCGGGAATTAAAGACTCATGGTCCAAAAGCTTTGCCACAGTCCACCATCTTCTTCTTTCTCATGGGATGGCAATTCCTGTCATAAGAAGTAATTCAAAAGATAGTCATATAGGTATTAGTTTAAATCTAAATCACTCTATACCTGCTTCGTCCAGCGTGCATGATAAAGAAGCCTGTCATGAATATGACGGAAGATTTAATCGGCTTTTTTTAGACCCGCTCTACAAAAAACAATATCCTGAAGATATTATGGATGGTTTCATAGAGGAAGGGTTGTTAAATCCACAAGACTTGGAGATCATTCAAGATGGTGACCTGGAACTAATCAGCACAAACACAGATTTTTTAGGAATTAATTATTATAGCAGGGGTATTATTCGGAACAGTAAGATATCAGAGGAAGATAACCTCCCTGTTGAAATAATACAGGGAGAAAAAACTGAGTATGGGTGGGAAATACATCCAGAAAGTTTGTATGACCTCCTGATGAGGGTCAAATCAGATTACAAGGTCGGAAATATCTATATCACTGAAAACGGATGCTCTTATAGTTGTGCTCCGGATAGTAGCGGCAAAATAAATGATGAGAAACGAATACATTTTCACAAAATTCACATTCAAGAACTTCAAAGGGCAGTAAAAGATGGAATATCCTGCAAAGGGTATTTCGCATGGTCACTCATGGATAATTTTGAGTGGGCTGAAGGTTTCAGCCAAAGATTTGGGCTTGTCTGGGTTGACTTTAATACATTAGACAGAATTCCGAAAGAAAGCTACTACTGGTACAAAAATTTCATAGAGCAAAATGGAAATGATGAATAATCAAGATACCAGAGAGCTCTCCGTCTTTGTGACGTCCAAACTCTCTGGAGAAAAAATCGCACCTGTGGATTATAAAGAACTGCAGCCTAAATTAATCAGTAAAGAGAGTGCATCAGTTAGAATATATAGAGAGAAGGTTAAGCAGGAAGTCCTCGGGTTTGGCGGTGCATTTACAGAGGCATCTGCCAGTGTTTATCAGCAATGTACGCAGGAGAAAAAGGAGGAGATCATTAAAGCCTATTTTAATTTTGAGAAAGGACATGGATATTCGTTCTGCAGGACTCACATAAATAGCTGTGATTTTTCCTTGGATAATTATGCTTATTGTGAAACAAACGGGGATTCTCAATTGAATAATTTTTCCATTGAACATGATAAAACGATGCTCATACCTTTCATCAAAGATGCACTAAGAGAGTCAACTATTCCACTGAATGTTCTTGCTTCACCCTGGAGCCCTCCTGATTGGATGAAGACCAATGGAGAAATGAATAATGGTGGAAAATTAAAGGATGAATATCGGGATTCATGGGCACATTATTTCTGCAAGTATATCAGAGCTTATGAAGACGAAGGGATACCTATTTGGGGTGTTTCAGTTCAGAATGAACCTGCTGCAAAACAGGTTTGGGATTCTTGTCTTTATTCAGGCAAAGAGGAAAAGATATTTGTGAGAGATTTTCTGGGTCCGACTTTCACCAATAATCATCTCCAAGATAAGAAAATTGTTATCTGGGATCACAACAGGGATATTATGGTGGAACGGGCGAGATCTGTATTAAGTGACCCAGAAGCATCAAAATATGTTTGGGGAACTGGGTTCCACTGGTATAACGGTGATCACTTTGACAATGTTCAGAAAGTTCACGATGAATTTCCTGATAAACATTTAATTTTTACGGAGGGGACACAAGAAGGAGGTACCCATGTTGGCTCTTGGGATCTGGGAGAAAGATATGCTAGATCAGTTATAAACGATATGAACCGATGGACTGTCGCATGGATAGACTGGAATCTGCTTTTAAATGAAAAGGGTGGACCCAATCATGTAGGTAATTACTGCAGTGCACCTATTATTGTTGATACGAAGAATAATAAAATCCTTTACCAAAGTTCTTACTATTACCTAGGACATTTTTCACGGTTCATAAAACGTGGTGACCATATTATCCAGTGTGATGTGGACTCAAGCTCCCTACTTGCGCTTGCTGCTCTAGATAGCTCAGGGTCTTTAACAGCTGTTATTATGAACGAGAACGATGATTCAATTGATTTTACGTTGGAATTGAGTGATGAATCTTTTCCACTCCGGATATCTCCCCACTCAATTTTCACAATTGTTTTGAATTCAAACTAAATGTCCCTTACCTAAAAATGTTTATAAGTATTTCCGGTGAGGAAATGGTTATGATCAGGAACGCTGGCAGGCTTGATCCATTCCTCATGAGCATTGTAAGCAGTGATGATCACTGGATGTATGTATCCAGCACCGGTTGTTTAACAGCTGGACGAAAACATTCTGAGAATGCCTTATTCCCATATGTGACAGATGATTTACTTCATGTAAATGGACATTTCACCGGTCCCATTACCGTTATAAAGCTGAAAGAGGCCAATGGGAAGACTCTCAAAGATTGGGAACCATTTTCATTGTGGGCATCGGAATATCAGATTGAGCGAAATCTATATAAAGGAGCCATTGGTAATTCGGTGGTCTTTGAGGAGATTAATTTATGTGTGGGGCTTGTTTTTCGCTATCAGTGGTTCAATAGCAGGAAATTCGGGTTTATCCGACGTGCAACATTAATAAACAATAATGACCATAGTATTGATATTAATTTAGTTGACGGTTTACAAAATGTAATGCCCTCAGGAATAGCGCTCCATACACAACAGACTATGAGCAATCTTGCTAATGCCTATAAAATTTCTGAATATTTTCCTGATACTAACTGTGCTCTTTTTTCTTTAAACGCACTTTTATTGGACCGCCCGGAGCCAGGCGAATCCTTGAGAACTAATGTGGTTTGGTGCTCAACCCAAACTCCGTATTTAATTTCAATTTCAAATGAAATGCTAAAAACATTTAAGAGAGAGGGGAATTTTATAGAACAACATAGGTTAACTGGAAAATCAGGCTCTTTTCTTATAAATATGACTGAATCTCTACCACGTTCTGGTGAACTATCTTGGGATATATTAGCTGATGTGAATAAAACTCAAGCTGGTATTGCATTCTTGGAAAGAATGATTCAGAATACAGATGATTTAGAAGATGAGATTAATAATAGTATTCGTAAAGGAACAGAAGAATTAAGAATAAATATAGGTAGTGCAGACGGATTTCAGGTTAGCAATAATGAGATGGAGGATCTCCATCACACATCAAACGTCCTCTTTAACATAATGAGAGGGGGAGTTTTTGTTGATAACTACATAGTAGAAAAAAATAATTTTTTTCATTTCTTAAATATTAGAAATAAAGAAATTGCAGAAGAATTCAGTAATAAGTTGTCATCATTTCCAGAGTCAATCGAAATTACTGGATTATTAAAATTAGCTCTAAAGACAAAAAATAGTTCATTCATACGACTATGTCACGAATATTTGCCTTTAACATTTGGTAGAAGGCATGGAGACCCAAGCAGGCCTTGGAATTATTTTAACATACAGGTTAAAGATAAATCAGGTGTGCAATTATTCTGCTATGAAGGAAATTGGAGAGATATTTTTCAGAACTGGGAGGCATTGGCGCACAGCTATCCCGAAACATTTATTTCAATGGTATGCAAATTTCTAAATGCCTGTACCGCTGATGGATATAATCCATACAGGATAACTGAAAGAGGGATTGAGTGGGAGGTCATAGATCAAAACGATCCATGGAGCTATATAGGTTATTGGAATGACCATCAGATCATATATCTTTTGAAATTGATGGAACATCTTCACAGGTATGATAATTCAATCATTCCCAAGTATTTAGGCATGGAAATATTCAGTTATACTAATATTCCATACAGAATAAAAGATTTTAAGAGTATCTTGGATAACCCTAAACAAACCATTGATTTTGATTCTGAACTGAATTCAAAGGTCGACCAAATGGTACACAAAATTGGAACGGATGGAAAGTTGATCTTTGATTCGAATCAAGGAATATATCATGTAAATATGTGTGAAAAACTTTTGGTTCTTGTTCTGTCCAAGATGTCTAATTTTATCCCAGAGGGTGGAATATGGATGAATACGCAAAGGCCCGAATGGAATGATGCAAATAATGCTCTTGTTGGTAACGGACTCTCAATGGTTACACTGTGCTACCTAAGACGCTATATAATATTTTTCAGGGAACTTTTATTGAGCATTGAGGTGAACACATTATACATCTCTATCGAGGTTTCTGATTGGTTAAAATGTATTACCTCAATTTTAGAGAGTGATACTCTAAGATCTTATCATGATACAAAAGATCCTGAAATTAGAATGAAAATAATTTGTCAGTTGGGATCGGCTTTTTCTGATTACAGAGAGAAAATATATAGAAACGGATTTTCAGGGAAACAAAAGGTTAAAATACAGAAAGTTGGTGTTTTTCTTGATTTGACAATGAAATGGTTGGATGAAACAATACGTTCTAACAAAAAAAACAATTTGTTTCATGCCTATAACATCATTCGAACAGAGAGAAAACACTCAACTGCGTTTATTGATAATCTCTATCCAATGCTGGAAGGTCAGGTGGCAGCTTTAAGCTCCGGTGTCTTGAACTCAGATGAATCAATAGATTTATTAGGTGTTCTATTTAAAAGTAAAATGTTTCGTTTAGATCAAGACAGCTTTATGCTCTATCCAGAAAATGATGTTATATCTTTCATGGAGAAAAATATAATTCCCACTAGCTTAGTTAAGCAGAATAAACTGCTTTCAAAAATGTTAGCAGAGGAAAATACAGATATCATTGATAAAGATATAAAAGGTCAATATCGTTTTAACCCAGATCTTAAAAATTCATTTGACCTTTATGAAGCACTGGAAAAACTTGAGAAAGATGACCTTCACAATATTAATATGGAAAAACAAACAGAAAAAATCCTTGAAATATTTGAAATTGTTTTTGAGCACCGATCCTTTACCGGAAGGTCAGGGACTATGTTTGCTTATGAGGGTATTGGTTCAATTTATTGGCACATGGTATCGAAATTATTACTGGCGGTGCAGGAAGTATTTTTTAAGGGTGTATCTAAAATGGAGGACACAAAAACTCTTAAAACAATAGGTAGGTTATACTATAAGATCAGATCAGGATTGAGTTCAACAAAAACTCCACATCAGTATGGCGCGTTTCCTTTTGACCCCTACTCTCACACTCCAAAGAATGCAGGGGCGCAGCAACCGGGAATGACGGGACAAGTAAAAGAAGAAATTATTACAAGAATGGGAGAATTGGGCTGTTTTATTGAAAATGGGCAACTGGAATTTAATCCGAAATTATTGAGAAGATCTGAGTTTCTGATTGAGGAAAAGAATTTTAGTTTTATTAATATATATAAAAAAAAGAAAAATATGACTGTGGGGAAAGACCAGCTTGCTTTTACTTATTGTCAGGTACCTATTATATATGATTTAGTTGATAAAGAATGGCAAATTGAAATTCAATTGAATGATGGCTCAAATGAAAATTTCAAAGGTAGAAAAATCAGCAAAAGTCTTAGTAGACATGTTTTTAAAAGAACTGGTAATGTTCGTAGGATAAGATTGGCTTGTCCAACATCGGAACTGTTATTTTAATTATTGGATAATTATATAAATATTAAGATAATATTTTATACTATGATTTCTGCCTTTCAACATACTTAAAAGTGATATAAAAGAATTATAATGCAATTTTTTAAATTCATTTTTTTTATAGTAGCAGTTTTATCGGCATTGTATCCAAATAGTAATAATGAAAGAAATATTAAAACATTTGTAACTGATGTAATGATAGAAGTGGAACTGAATTATTTATTATATCTTCCGAGTGACTATAGTTATTCGAAAAAGGCATATCCTTTAGTCCTTTTTCTCCATGGGGCGGGGGAACGTGGTGAAGATATTGATCTTGTTGAGAAACATGGTATCCCAAAACTGATTAATATGGGGAAAGATTTTTCATTTATCACCATTGCTCCTCAATGTCCATTTGACCGTTGGTGGTCAGATATAGTTTTTGTAAAAGCATTAATATCGTTAATTGAAAAAACAAAAACCCAATACAACGTAGATGACTCTCGTATCTATGCAACTGGTTTAAGTATGGGTGGATATGGTTCCCTGGCGATTGCGATGGAAAGACCAGATCTATTTTCTGGAATAATTCCGATATGTGGTGGCGGAGACTTGAATAAGATAGGTAGATTAAAGAATATGCCAGTTTGGTTATTCCATGGTGATGCAGACACAGTCGTTCCCGTTGAAAATTCGACGAAGATATATGATGTGCTGAAATCTATTAATGATAATGTAAAGATAACCATATATGAGAATGTAGGCCATGATTCGTGGACAGAGACTTATGATAATAATGATATATATGAGTGGTTATTAAATCAAAATAAATAAAGGTCCAAATTCTTGAAAATTTCAAATACTATTAAATATTTATCTATTCTATCCATTATTCTCTTGACTGGAATGCGTTGTAGTTCTGTTAGGGATAACCATGTAAATAGGCAATTTTCTAAACAGTTGTTCTCGGTGCAGGATGGCAGGATCATTTCACCGGAAGGGAATGTTACGGCACTTAAAGGATGTAATCTCGGAAACTGGCTGGTTCTAGAGATGTGGATGCTGGATCAGGTCACCGATAAACATCACGACCAATACACATTTGAATCTGTTCTTGAGGAGCGCTTTGGGAATGATAAAAAACATAAGCTGATGGAACTCTACAGAGAAAACTGGATCACTGAAGAAGATTACAAAACAGTACGGTCATTCGGAATGAATACTGTACGGTTGCCGTTTCAGTACAATATTTTGATGGATAAGGACAAACCCTATTCTCTCAGGAAAAATGCATGGGTCTGGCTAGACAGGGCAGTACAGTGGGCAGAAAAAAATGAACTATCTGTTATCCTTGATCTTCACGGAGCTCCCGGAAGGCAAAGCGGCATGGATCACACAGGAAGAAGTAATTATAACCGTTTATGGAAGGACAAGGAATATCAGGACCAGACAGCCTGGCTGTGGAAGGAAATATCAAAACATTATATAAACAATCCTACTATTGCAGCGTATGACCTTTTGAATGAACCCTGGGGAGGAACTGAAGAAGAACTTCGTGATTTAATATTTCGCCTTTTCAAGGAGATACGAAGTCTTGGAGATGAACATATCATCATTTTTCCTGGTCATTACAGTGGGATCGATTTTTACTTTGAAGACATTGAACCTGATTTTACTAATTACATTTACACAGCCCATTTCTACCCTGGATTTTTTGGATGGGGTGCGCCTGTTCCACAGATTCACTCAGGATTCTTAAGTAATGGATTGCAAGATTGGCATAAAAAGATGGAGAGGCTCAAGATTCCTCTTCTTATTGGGGAATTCAATGTGGTAGCTAAAAAAGCAGGAGGCGGTGAAATGATGAGGCGTTATTATGATGTGTATGAAGAATATGGATGGCCTGCGACTATGTGGTCATACAAGGTTCTCACCAAACAGGGTGGTATTAAGGAAATGAATTGGGGAATGGTGACAAATAAGGATTCGCTTTTAGTATTGGACCTGAACAACGATAGCCTGAATGAAATTGAGTCCTGGTTCAGGAGACTATCATCGATGGAGATTGCAGTTGATGAAAATTTGCGTTTCTGGTTGACAACAAATGAGAAAACGCTTTCACTGGCAGATCTCCCACCTTTGCCACCACCCATTAAATCTGTGGATGTCAATGATCCTCTCCCTGTGACATGGTCAGCTATGGACATTGGTGGGTCACTCTCAGGAGGGCAAAAGATAAATAAGGATACATGGACCATTTATGGAGGAGGTGACGATATCTGGACAGCAAGTGATCAGTTCAGGTTCGTGTACACAGAGATAGAAGGCGATTTTTCATGCACCGTTTCCGTTAATGATCTTCTGAACACTCATTCTTATGCTAAGGCAGGACTCATGGTCAGAAACAGTCTTGCTGGTCATTCATCCCATGCACTGGTCAATGTTTTTCCATATGGTAACACCGAATTTGGATACAGGAGTAGTGATGGCGAAACCATGTCTGCAATATCAGGACTGGTTCTCTCTATACCAGGTGCTAAATTAAGATTGGATAGAAAAGAAAACACTCTCACCGGGATGGTATATGTAAATGATCGATGGGCAGAGTCGGGGTCAGTCACGATTCCCGGATTTAATGAAAGGATACTCCTTGGTTTGGCAACTTTAAGTCATGATAACAAGCAGTTAACCAAAGCGGTTTACTCAAATCTGAAGATTACACAGAATAATTAATTACTGTGATTCTATATTATATACAATAACTGATAATAATGCCTAAATAGGTTTTGAGGTTGTCTCGGATATTGTTTCAACCGGATTTATAAGAGGACTTATCGAGAAGTTTATAAATGAATTAACATGGTCAGGTGTGCAAGGGAATCAAAATCATGCAAACCAAGCGCTTGACTAACTTTTGATATCATGGGTGTGTTTCGATAGATTCGTTCGCAAACACTGAATATTTCCACTGCAATAGCATCTAATTCTTGCATTGATTTTTCTTCCTGTTTTGTCTGAGTGATTAAATGAATAATACTAGGATGACCTATAATCAGGAACCTGATAATTGCTGCTTTCAGCAAGATGTGTCTAAAATAAAGCATCAAATCATCAAAATGAATGTATGGATCTTGAAAGAGTAAATTTACCAGATATCGCTCCATATATACATCCATTCTATTTGAAAATAATTTCTCGAATTCACTTTTTCTACTTTTGTAAGCATCAAAAAAAGGTTCACTAAATCTAACTGGAATTTGAAAAATATTGTGGGTTTCTGATTTAGAAACTGAATAATCTTTTATATCATTTAAATATGATTTAATTGAAGATTCAACCAACGAATTATATTGTAAACGATTTTTACCACCAAGGGCTTTCGAGAGAATAATTTCATTAATCAGAATTAATGCAGCATTATTTTCCATGGGAATTTTCTCATATGTTTCCGTCATAAGATTTAAAAACTCATTATTTTTTATGAGCGAAAGCCCTTCTTCAATAGGTTCCAGGTTTGTATTTTGATTTTGTTTATTAAAGTGTGGATAAATCTTTTTAGCAATAAATATCAATGCAAACATTTTCTGTCTGAAAGTTGGTTGAAATTTTGATTCTAATGTATCGATCATAATTTCTCGAAATTGTTTATAATATTGAAGATATAGCGAGTTACCATTCTCGATAGGTACATGTAATAGTGTCTTTTTAATATTATCCTTATATTCTACTCTATTCATAGAATGATCTGTTAAAAGACTCTTTCTGACTATTTCGGGACAACCAAAATCTCCACTGAGCTCAAAATTAGTTTCATGTAAAGTAATTCGTCTTGGAAATGTGGAACAGGTTCCTGGAAGAGTTTTCTCTCCAAAATCTCTTTGAAGGTTGCAAAAACCATCTTTTGCTAAAAACGAGCATGATTGATCCTCTTTAAGTTTAATATGTCCGAACCTATTAAAACCTTCATGTTCACCTTTTTTATATCTCTTAATATTTTGTTTTAGTTGTGATTTCCCTCCTGGAGTCCGCATTAAATGTGATTTTATTCTACGGTAACTTGGTTTATCAATATGAATATTCCACCCTGCACAACAAGTCAATTCACAGTCAGAACCAATGCAAGAAAATTCGTTCATATATTTTAGTGCAGTTACGGTAATATTTATGGTTTTCTTGTTCACCTTCTTATTGTAGTTAAATTAAGAATTTGAGGAAAATTAAATTAGACAGAGTTAATAATATATATTTAATGGATAGAGGAAAAATATAAATAATAATCTGCTATAATCTATATTTTTTATTTTTAATTTTTTCATCGACAAAATCAAAGAATCAACTTTTTTGTAAACGAAATGAATTTATACATTAATAATCCTATTTTATCTTTATGCATGATCGTACGGAATGAAGAGAAAAATCTATCTTCCTGTCTTGAAAGTGTTCAGGATATTGTCGATGAAATGATTATCCTCGATACAGGCTCGACAGACAATACGATTCAGATTGCAAAAAGGTTCGGTGCAGATATATACCATTTTAAGTGGTGCGATGACTTTTCTGCCGCACGGAATGAATCTATAAAATTTGCTAAGGGAAAGTGGATTTTATGGATGGATGCCGACGAACAATTTGATTACAGGTCAAAGGAAGAGTTGAGTTCAATTATAAAATTAACTCAACATCCAATGGGAGTTAATATTAACATTAGAAATCTATCATCAAAAAATGAGAGTTATGGTACTGCCTATAGATTATTTTCCAATCACTTTGGTATCCATTTTAAGAATGTCGTTCACGAACAGGTTTCTTACAGTTTGAAAGAGATGAAGGCTGTGATTATTAATTCAAATATTGTTATTGATCATTTTGGCTATGATGAAGACCAATATGATCAGGGAAAAAAACGTAAAAGAAATCTTCCACTACTGCAGAGGATGATTAAAGATAATCCGTATGATTTTTTTCCACATTTCTTATTGGGACAACATTATTCTGGTGATACAAATACTCAAGAAAAAGCGATACATTATATAGAGAAGTTTTTAAATATGAATTCCAATGAACCAAAATTAATTGCAAGTGCATATACAACACTTGCGGATATCTATTTTTCAAAAAATGATCTATTTCTTGCAAAAGATAAGGTTAAAAAATCACTTGAGACAGCTCCTAATCAATTGGTAGCCTTCTATCAGTTTGCAAAAATTGAATTTGCTCAGAAACGATATCAAAAAGCAGTTGACTATTTAGAAGACTTGTGTGAAAGATTAAATGATATCAGGAGTTTCAAATCGGAAAATGCACTTGACACTGTTTTTACAAAAAATCATATTAACGGTTTTTTTATAAAAATAATTATGTTCAATTTAAACCAAGAAAAGTCTTTGAGATTGATGGTTAATCTGTGGATATCCTGTGAGGGATACGGTGAAATGAGTCAAATCTTCTATGAATGGGATGATCTCGAAAGGGAAAAATTTATTCAAAATATTGTTAGTATTGGACATTCTGAACCTCACTGGAAAATATTGAATGAAATTTCTGGTTTTCTACACCTAATGAAAAATGATTACGAGGGAGCTTACTCTGTTTTTCAGAATTTATTTGATCATGAACATAGAAATACTTTTACCATCAAATCCCTGGCTGGTATACATGCAAAATTGGGTAAAATTGATGAGGCCGCAGCTTTACTAAGTTTACTATCATGAAATCAACCATTTCTCTTTGTATGATCGTCAGAGATGAAGAAAATTCTCTTAAATTTTGTCTTAACAGTGTTAAAAATATTGTAGACCAAATGGTAATCGTTGATACCGGGTCAAAAGACAAAACCATTCAGATTGCAAAAAATTTAGGGGCGGATGTTCATCAATTTCAATGGAGTGACAGTTTTGCAGAAGCCCGAAATGAATCAATCAAATACGCCGATGGAGATTGGATTTTATGGATGGATGCGGATGAAACATTGGATCCAAGCTCAATAGCTGAATTAAAGAAAATAACACAAGATAAAAATAAGGATTATTTTTATAGTGTCCGGATAAGCAGTAGGAATAATTATCAGAGTAAAGTGATCTATTCAGATGCGCACCGGTTATTTCCTAATGGACTTGGAATCCGATTTGAAAATCGAATTCATGAACAGATTTATTATTCAGCGATAAGCGCTGGAGCACAAGAAAAGATCACAGGAATACACATATTGCATGAAGGGTATAATCTCACAGAAGAAGAATATAAAAATAAATTATTGCGAAATCTTCCATTATTGGAGAAGATGGTTGAAGAAGATAGACAAAATAGTTATGCCCATTATACTTTAGCACAAAATTATTCTGGATTGAAACAATACGAAAATGCAATTATACATTTCAAAATTGCCATTAAATCGGATACATTGGGAAACTCTCTAACCACTGATGCCTTGAATGTTATGTCTCAAACCTATTCATATTTGGAAGAGTGGGAGAAAGCAAAAAAATATTCCAAACAATCAATAAAATTGAACCCTATGCAATCAGGGGCCTTTTATATGTTATATAAGTGTTCCGAACAGCAAAATAATTATAAAGAATCGGTAGAGTATTTAACATTGCTTTTACGAAATACCAAAAAATTGAACTCACAACCTAATAATATTGGAAATGATGTATTAATTAGTGAACATAAAATTATTAAAACGCTCGGAGATACGTATACAAAATTAGGGAGGAAGGACAAATCCTTTGAATTCTATTCCCAATTGAATGGGGAAGCACTAACGAAAACTATTCTGTGGAAAATTATACATATAACAGGGGAGTTAGGTGAATGGGACAGATTAATTGGAATCCTTGAAAAATATCTGGAAAATAATAACAATTCAGAGATAGAAATATACGATATTTTAGGTCAGTGCTTTATTAAAACGGATCAAATGAAAAAAGCATTGAACTTCTATTTAAAATTATATAATAGTGGTGAATCAAGTAAAATTGTATTAAGACGAATAGCTACATTATATGCAAAACTTGGGAATATAGAAAAAGCCGAACATTTTATTGAAAAAATGAATCGTATCACATAG
>DASCRE010000308.1:0-3711 GCA_034408645.1 Fidelibacterota bacterium
CTCACAGCTGTATTTATCCCATTCAGTAATCTTCCTGAAATCACCGCTTCTGTTTGACCGTTATCCAAAATAATTTCATCCACATTGGTATTTAAACTTAATTGATAGGGCCATACATCTGACGGATCATACACACTGAATGTAACAGATTCACTTTCACCAGTTTCATCCCCGATAAATGCAGTGAGCGAGACACCCTCAAAATCTTCGGTCCCTAATTGATCTTCATAAGGAAATCCATTATCCAAAAAGTAGGCCCTTGCTTTTCCCTCATTATCTGTCACATAAGTTTCTGCGTCAAAAGAACCTACATCTGTCCCCCCTGTGCCTTCCGCACTAAACAAAATTGTCTGCCCAGAAACCACATTCCCTGCTTGATCAGTTACTGTGGCAACAATCCTGGTGCGAGAGTTTTCTCCGGCTACATCTTCTCCAACAAGAACAGGGTTTCCACTGCTGTTTAATGATACTGGATACGAATCCAATGTCATGCTATAATTTGTGACGATTGAAATAAACTCTACTTCTGTTATCGTTGTATCAAATCCAGGATGAGTAATTCTCCCGGTGATGGCTGCTAAACCAACATCAGAGGGCTCACCTAAATCATGAAATATTAAAGTATAGTCTCCATTGTTATCGGTTGTTACTTGAGAAACAAGATAACCACGGTCTGAAGAAAAAGATAAAATCACATTTGAAACTGGCTGAGATAAACCGTTGAGTAATGTACCATCTATTGTCGCAAAAGTTACACCGTTATCTAAAGTGATCTCATTTACATCTGTATTTAAACTTAGCTGATAGGGCCATATAGATTCGGTAAATACACTGAACTGGACTGAGTTATTTTCTCCCGTAATGTCCCCGATAGAAGCGGTACAGGTCACACCCTCAAAATCATCGGTTTCTCCTAAATCCTGGTACACTGTTTCATCATCATCAAAATATGCAAATACCTGCCCCAGTGAGTTAGTTATATTTGTAGTGGTTGTAATGGTTCCCACACTGCTCCCTTGCGCCTCCGCAGAAAAGATAATTTGTTCACCCTGTACCGGATTCCCAGAATCATCTGTGATGGTACCAATTAACCGAGTACTGGCCTTATCTCCCACGATATCTTCACCAACAATGATCCAATTTCCTACACTGTCCTGAGAAACCGGATAGTGAGAGAGGCTAATATTATAGTTGGTCCCAATCAATATCTGTGTTGAATCTAACTTGGTTCCATTTAGTCCTTCGTGAAAATAGTGAGCTGTGATGGTAGCTAAGCCAAGCTCATCATTGTGATTAAATACAACTGTCCCCCTTCCTAATTCATCGGTAACTACCGAATATTCCCTCTGCTGAGCGTCACCGAAAGAACCGATATCTGTGGTTAAATCCACCGGAACGAATTTTACTGGATTACTTATTTTATTGTAAACATAAATCGTTAATGTAGATGACTGAGGAGTGGTGGTTTTAAAAATCTGGTTTATACTGGGTGAAATAGAGATAGAATAGGGCCACACCAATGTATCGGGATAAACATCAATAAGTGCCTGTACGGACACCTCTATATTTTTAGAGTATTCTGCTTTTAGTAGCGCTTTGGATTCACCAAAAGCTGCCACATCTCCAGGATCTCCGAAAAGAGCGGTTACAGTTCCATTTTCATCCGTATAACCTGACTGAGGAACCATCTGTCCGTAGGGAGAATTATCTTTTTTGGAAGAAAAAGATACTAAGGCACCCTCAACCGCTTGATCTTCGTTGTCCTTCAGTGTGGCAGAAACACGTGTGCTAACAATATCACCTAAAATATCCTCACCTACATTTTCACCAGAGATATCATCTCCCGCTACAGGTTGAGCTATCATGGTCATCGTATAATTGGATGAGCTATCTTCGGTGGGTGTTCTTTCATCACAACTTAACTGTAAAATTGTAATACCAATAAGGAAAATGATTGGACCAGCTTTTAATGTTTTCATAATTTACTCCTCGGAATTTTCCTCTTTGGCTTGACCCTCATCCCCCTTAAAAAATATTGAATTTTCAATTTCAATCATCTCTTCACTTTTTGGAATCCCACTGATAGCATCTACTACGACAGATGGCTTTATTTGAATGATCAGATCGGTTTTTCTGTCTACAATATCTGTACTGGTGAACAGTTTTTTTCCTAACCATGGGATTCTATGAAGGAGAGGGAATTTGTAAACAGTATTTTTTTTGTCCTTGCTAATTAATCCTCCCAGTACGATGGTCTCTCCATCCCGCACACGGATTGTTGTAGATGATGACCTGCTTTTCACTCTAGGAATATTTCTATTAGGGCCAATAAATTCAAAAATAGAAGCGACCTCCGGTTCCACACGAACAGTGATATCTCCATCAGTGTTAACTGTTGGTAAAACCGTCAACTTTATCCCTACTTCCTCTCGCTGAACCTGAACCTGACCTCCAACACCACCTGAACTCAGAATATAGGGCACAATGTCCACCATTTTTATTGTTGCTTCCCTTCCATTTAACGTGACCAACTTTGAATCCGCCAAAATATCGGCCTTATTATCTTTTAATAACATATCCAGTGTTATATCTAACGCTGTCATTTGGCGACTAAATCTAGGGCCCCCATCACTTGCACCTAACCTCTGAAAATACATTTGAGATGGTTTTAGATCTGCAGGTAAAGGGGAAAACTGCTCGGATACTGTTCCATCTCCTCCTTCAGATTGAGTAATCCCAGGGACAAGGCTTCCTGCACCTGCAAAAGGAGGAGAGGCATTCTCTGCAAGTATCGTTGTATATTTAGCTAATCTTGACCAATCAACTCCCAATTTCTCGTCTTGATCCATAGATACTTCAATAAGCCTGGTCTCCAATAAAATTTGAATTGCAGGCACATCAATCACCTTTACAACCTCCTCTATTTCCGCTATTTTTTTCGGTGATGCATTCACCAATAATTTGTTTCCTGATACATCAACCTGAATCTGATTAGTTAAGTCCTGCAACAAGGTTTTTACTTCCAGCGCATCAGAATATTTCAGATCAATAACGTGAGATGTAATTCCCACCTCTTTCTCCAATTTTTTTGGTTCAGCTATCAAAAATGAGTTTCCTACAATTTCATAGCTCAAACCAACAGATCGAACAACAAGATTGATCGCCTGTTCAATGGGTACTTCATCCAAGTGAATAGAGATTTTATCCTGACGATTCACGTTTGGATCCGTAACAATATTGTAGCCACTTTCCTTGGCAAGAACAGATAAGATGCCCGGCAAGAATGCCTCTTCAGCATGAACGGAGACCAAAGTGGGAGTTTTCCCTTCCTGAGCAGAAATCGTTTTGGCATCCTGTGCCAATAAAAATGAGATTAATAATAAACAGCTGACTGTAAAATGTTTCATTTATCACCTAATTTAGTTTGTTGGTCATCCAGAGGAGGTGTCTCAACATCATAAAATACATCTTTCCCCTGTTTCTCAACGGTTATTCCAAATTTCCCTATATTTTTTACTCTACCACCGGCAATGGAATCTCCTTCCACCACATTAAAGTTCTGCCCCCTTGAAATAAATGCCAGCATATTTTACTTTTCCGTTAATAACATGGGTTACTTTTATCTTTGATGTGCGCTTCCCACTGATACGTTTTCCGCTGGCATCGGTTAAATAAACAACATTTGTGAGTCTCATGGGCTCTTTTTCAAGT
>DASCRE010000309.1:0-3186 GCA_034408645.1 Fidelibacterota bacterium
TTACCCATTTATTTTGATAGTTGAAGATGGTGTAAGCCCTGATTCATCTGAGGCAGATACAGTCGTGATTACAGTAAAGGACAATCAACTTCCAAGTGCAGTTGCAGGGAATGATGTAAGCGTAGTACAGGGTGAGACAGTAGCTTTGAACGGCTCTGGTTCCGATGATACAGATGTAAGTGAGATTTATGGCTCTTTAACCTATTTATGGACAGCACCAGCCGGCATTACACTCTCAAATAATACCGATAAAAGACCTACTTTTACCGCTCCATCTGTGACTGCTGATACTAACTTTGTTTTTTCATTAGTTGTAAATGATGGTGAGTTTGATTCAGATCCAGATACGGTGGTAATCACCGTGACAGGAAATGTAGCCCCTGAAGCTTATTTCACATTTAGTAATGAAGAGCAGCCAGATGTGGTTGTGGAAGGTGAAGAGGTAACCCTGGATTGGAACTTTACTGCGGATATAACAGAGTACGATACAACTCATTCCTATGATGTAAACAATGACCTGTTATCCATTCAATGGATGGTAGATCCAGTGAGCATCGATTTGTCAACTTATACAGCAGGACAGCCCCGTTTCTATGCCCCTGCAGTTACCAGCGGTGATACTTTACCTGTTATGGTGACCCTTGTGCTATCTGATGGTTTATTGTCAGATACTGCAGAGGTTATCATTCCTGTTTTGAATAACAAGGAACCAATAGCAAATGCTGGCTCTGACCAAGAAAAATATGAAGATGTAACTGTTGTATTAAATGGCTCTGCCTCCCAGGATCCTACTGATGTGAGTACAGTCCTTGGGTCCTTGAACTATATGTGGACAGCACCAGGCAGTATTACGCTTTCAGATGTTGCAGCTTCAAACCCAACTTTTACCGCCCCGGTGGTAACAGATGCTACAAATTTTGAGTTTGTTCTCGTTGTAAATGATGGAGAATACCCCTCAGACCCGGATACGGTCATTGTAACGGTAATTGGAAATGCAGCGCCCACAGCAGATGCAGGAATGGATCAGACGATTTATGTTCCAGCTCCAACTCTTCTCAATTCCCTCGGTATAGATGTGACGGTAGCATTGGACGGATCTGGATCTACAGATAACAATGATGATGAACTGTCATATTTATGGACTATTGAACAAGGTGAAGGTATAACTCTTTCTGACTCATCAATATCCAATCCGGCCTTCATAATACCTAATTCAGTTGAAGTTGATACTTTTGAATTCTTGCTGAAGGTTACTGATGAACACGGCTTGTTTGATATTAGTGATAGTACAGTAGCAATTTTTATAGCACAGAATGATTCCGCAACAGCTGATGCTGGAGAGGATCAGACAGTGGATCAAGGTATTGAGGTCACATTAGACGGTCAGGGTTTCGATGATACAGATGTCAGTAATCTTTTGGGGAGTCTCACTTATAATTGGACAACACCATCCGGAATTGTTTTAAGTAGTTCCACTGCTCAGTCTCCTTCTTTTACTGCACCTGATGAAATAGATGCCACAAGCTATATATTTTACTTGGTCGTGAATGATGGGGAGTATAGCTCTTCCCCGGATTCGGTAATTGTTACTGTCTTGCCTAATAAACCTCCAGTTGTCAATGCTGGCAGTGACCAGGATGTAGACCAGGGGACCATAGTCACATTGGATGGCTCGGCTTCTTCAGACCCCAATAATGATGATTTGGAATTTCATTGGGAGCTTTGGTCTTCCCCATCGGATGATGGAATCCCAGTGGAAATTACTTTGTCTGATACTGCAGTAGCAAATCCTTCCTTTACTGCGCCGGATAGAAATGAAATTTCATACTATGTATTTCTGCTCACTGTAAATGACGGGTTCATGGATTCTGAAGCAGATCATGTCCGCCATGATTCGCCAGCTAAGGTTACTATCACAGTTTTGCAGAATAAACCTCCCGTGGCAGATGCTGGTGCTGATAAAAAAGCCTATAGAGGGAATAGTGTGATGTTAAGCGGCACAGGGTCAACGGACATCAATTTTGATGGAATAAGGTTTAAATGGTTCTCAAATGATACACTATTCGACACGTTAAGCAGCCCCCATTTTTACTTACCGGGGGATTTAACTCAAAATACAGAATACACTTTTCATTTAAGGGTTACAGATGAACATGGGGATTCATCTCTGGTTGATGATACTATACTTATTTATTCTTTAGTTGATTCTGTGGCTCCCCCTGACGTGCCAAACGTGTATATTACAGCAGAACATCGCAAAGTCATAATCAGTTGGGATGCTTCCGCAGAAGAGTCTATAGACCCATTTTCAGGCTATTCTGATTTTGAAGGGTACAAAGTGTATAAAAGCACTGATGGTGGGGAAACCTGGGGGGGAGCTCAAAATAAAATTTATGACTACTACGGTAATTTTGTTGGCTGGAGACCAATAGTCCAGTTTGATTATACTGAAACCCAGGATACATCCCGGTGTATTTATGAAAATAGTTTTGGTTGTGAGGACGGTGTAAGGAGAGAGGAAATCTCTGGCTTGGATCCAATGGCTCCTCGAATTAATTTAGGATCAAACAGTGGCCTTCAGCACAGTTTCATAGATTCAAACGTGGTAGATGGATTTGAATACACTTATTCAGTCACCTCCTATGACATGGGACTGAGAACGTATATTCATACATATATACCAATTATAGGTTCAGAATCTCTTTATCAAGATAGCACAGAATGGTCTCCTTCAAATCCGGCTCACGGTCTTTTTGGTCCTGACAGTCTGCCTGTTTACGGTGCATACAAGAGTCTTGAGTGTACAATAGGCTCAAGCGATGCTGATCCAAATTTTGTTTCTATTATCCCTGGATATAAAGCAAGCAATATTACCTTCCCGGATATTGAGAATGCAGAGGAATTTATTGTTCCTAATGAAGGAACGATTGGTAATGGCGAAAAATTCTATGCTATTGTAGACGAAAGTTTATTAACCGATGATCTGCTCAGATTTGAAATCCAGGCTGAATTACTGATAGAGGATGTCAACAAAGATGGTATTATAGAAACGAAAAGTAATACGGATAATAATATGGATTATTTTAACGGTTATCCTACAGGAAACCCGCTATTATTTGCTTATGAAGTATTGGATACTTTATCTCAGCTGCCCGTGAATGTGGGTAATGAGTATTCCATAGGTAC
>DASCRE010000310.1:0-2614 GCA_034408645.1 Fidelibacterota bacterium
CAAACTCTACAATCACATCATTCGATGCTTCTATATGATATGAATGGATTTTCTTCTTCAAATCAAATTGAGTATTTGGTTGTTCTTCTTCAATGTATTTATTTACACCATAACCTTTATGTCCAACCCAATCACCATATATATCTGAACACCAAGGTTCTAATTCTTTTAACGTAGCAGTGTCACAGTTATCCACCACAAACCCTATATCATATTTAGGTGTAATTATTGGATACATCATCTCATCATGTTGTACAACCGTGCCCCATTTTCGAATAAAATTTCTCATATTTTTAGTATTAGTTTCCTGCCACTCTGGAGAATCCTTACCTGTTCCTCCTCCACTGTGTTTGTTAAATCGACTTCCTCTACTAGTAAAATGGTATACTATCCCACCCCACGATTGAATTAAGTTATAACCCTTTAATACAAACCGGTTAAATAAATCTGAATCTTCTCTAGACTGGGGGGCGAATAATTCATCGTGTCCACCAATAGCTAAGTAATCCTTTTTATACATACACCACGGGGCAAAAATACCATTTGTGGTTCTATCAGGCGTTTCTAAATCTGCAGCGTACCATTTATCAAAACTAAATTCTTCTGATTCAAGTCCAAAGTTTTCTATTATCTTCTCTGGGCCTTCGGGGTGTAACGGTGGTTCAACTCTGGTAGCGCTCACGACAGTTCCCGGCTTCAGATGCTTTAATATATTTTTATCTAGATTTGCCCCCGCTACCATATCTGCATGAAATGCTAATATTATATCAGTTGATGCCATTTCAATGCCTTTGTCAAACATTCCAACTATACCGACTCTTTCATATCCATCATTTATATAAACGTGTAAATTATCATCGTCTAATGAATCCAACCACTCTTGTGTTCCATCGGTACTAGCATCATTCAATACAAGAACTTCATGATCTCCTTCTAAATTTTTAATTGATTTATATGACAATTTTAAAAATTCTAAGTTATTTCTACTTGGAATAACAAATGTAATTTTTTCTAGAATATCCCAAGGACCAGGTCTTTTTTTATTTATGTCAAATGATTCGTCCATTTTATTTCCTTTTCAATTATTTCTGTTATGTACGGCATAAAATTTTCTTCTACAAATAAAGAACTCTCATAATTATCTCGTGCAGTTGTACTACATTCTTCATAAAAACTTGAATCATCTTTTAACTGTGTGGCTAATCTCATAGCAGATTTAACATCCCCACTCTCTACACTCAGCATCGGATGACATATTGTCTGAGTGTCTAAACCAATATACCCAATACAAGGTATTCCGTGAAAGGCACAGTTCAAAGTAAAGGTTCCAGCGGCCCACGTGGGCATCAAATGAACCCCCACATGAAATTGACTCAGCGCGTGCAACCATTCTACCCAGGTCATATATGGTAAATGAGTTATATCTAATTCATCTTCTCTTTCTATCTTTCTACCCATTGATGGTGCACATATTGGCATATCAAATTGCTGAGCTACTAAATAAGAATCAAATCCACCATACCACCTAACCATATTCCCACCAATAATTACTGCATCTGACCACTCGTTTCTTGGAACTATATCATCTGTTATCATCAACGCAGGCATTATATAACATCGCTTGTTTGTTACCCCTTCGTAATACTTCTTATCTATTTCATTATGACAAAATATAAAATCAACGTCAGCTATAGTATTGTAAAACCATATCTGCTGTTCCATCGTATAATCTTGAAAATACCAATGGGGGCCTTCTTGCATCATTGCTACTTTCTTACATACTCGTTTAATCTTTTCAAAATCAAACACTGGAGTATTTTTAGGAACCGTTATAATACCTAAATCAAACTCATCGTCAGGTATATTAGTAACTGGATAATGTGTTGCATTAAGTGCATGCATCCAGGATACATCATTGCGGCGATTTGGGTGATCCCGTGGCACCTCACCAGTCCAATTACCTTCTGTGAACCAAGCTATTTTATAATCCTTTAACTCCACACTAACTCCCCCATTTCTTTTTTAGTCATCCTTGGAGCTGACTTTGAGTTATATGGTTCAAATAATTTATTATCATGTGGATTTTTTTCCATACGAATATGAATATCATCTATATGATCTACATCAACATCATATAAATAAGTTCTGTCTATTTCATTTTTAGAAACTAAATCTTCATCAGTTTTCTCACCTGGTCTTTTTCCCATTATTTCTATAGTATTATCTCCAGCAACAACTTTTGCCAAATCAAACATATTTACACACTTCATTTTATACGATTTGACAAATCCACCACCGTGTTCTTTTGTCCAACTAATAGTTCTTTTAATTAATTGAGCAGCATCCTTTTGTGTAAAAATCAATCGATTCATATTAGGATCTGTAAGTTTAAGTGGCTTTCCCTCTTTTTTTAATTTTAACCAAAAAGGTAATACTGACCCTGTGCTATGAGCTACGTTAGCAAACCGAGTTAATGAAAATCTATTAGTATCATTATTACTGTTCATAAAGACCCTTTCCATTAAATATTTTGAAGCACCGTAAACACTTTCAGCTAAACAAGACTTATCTGTACTTATACCAATTGTAATAGGTACATCATTTATAATACTGG
>DASCRE010000311.1:0-16309 GCA_034408645.1 Fidelibacterota bacterium
ATGGATCGAATAGATAAACCTGTTTCTTCTTCCAAGGTCAAAGCCAGAGATGACTTTAGATTACTATGATATTGACCTCCAGTAATATAGATGTTTGATGAAAAACTTTTAGGTTGAAGTTCATGATGGGCATCAACAATTATCTCTTCAATTTTTATCGTTTCTCTTAACATGTAGATTACACCTAGGTCATAACTAGTTTTATCTAATACTATTGACTTTTCTTTATCCTTATATCCTATCATAGAGATTGTAAGAGATATTTCTCCATAAGGCAAATCATCTAAAACAAACCGACCATCAACCTGAGATACTGTACCAATACCCAGTTTTTTAAAATAAATATTAGCACCATGAATGGGTGTTTGATCATTATCATTTATGATAAAACCTGAAATTAATGCCTCCTGAGACCAGGAAAGCCCCAGGAAGCATAACACTGTGATGTGTTTTTTAATTAACAATTACAGGGATATTGTTTGGCGAAGTATAATCGGCATGACCTTCATGGATCAATTGTAGCATAAAACTAGTGGTTCCAGTACTGACTCCAATGATATGGATTTCCATTTCATGGTGACCTTCTTCACCCTCTTCATGATCTTCAACTTCTACAACTGCAACACTGACATCATTATCAGAGACTTGTAACTCATCTTCATCATCATGTTCTTCGCCTTCTTCCTCATGTTCAATCTCGTTTCCTTCATGGTTAAGAAAGTGGACGGTAAGTTCAAGTGTATCACCAACTGTCAATGTAACTGTTCCGGTCATTGCTCCTTCAAACTCTCTATAAACCTCAGTTCCACTTTCATCTTCTAAAACAAAACCATCTGCATCGGTATGTTCTTTATCATGATCATGGTCATCGTCTTCACAGCCTGTTGTAAATAATATCATGCTAGTTAATAAAAAAACTACGTGCACCCTCATAGGGTGTAATAATAAAAATTTCAAAAAATGCTCCTTTATAAAATTATGTACTAGTTGTACATCACTGTAAAACTTTCATAAGTGATGTGATTAAAATGGTGTTTTTAACTAAAGGAGAGTTGGGGGAGGACGACTATATAAACTAAAATGTAAATAAGAATACTTAAAACTTTCATATGAAGAACAGAGTAATAAACCATCTTGATTAAATGACAGATCATTAGATCTTTGAATAAACAGTCTATTATTTTTATTTAGACATTTTTCACATTGGTGATTTATAGAATGATGTTTTTCATCATCACAATCAATATCACATATGCTGTACCCATCGTAATGTTCATGGTGCAGATCGACATGTAACGTTGCCGATAGAAATAGGATTGATAATCCATATGTAATGAATGTTTTTAGCATTTTATTAATATCAAAATATTTATGAAAATTCCTTTATAAAACAAGGCTCTAATTAGCAGAGAATCAAAACCTTCAGGAATCAGGTTATGAGACTCACGTAGTCTCTTCTATTTTAATTTGGCTGGAGACGAATAGGCGTCGATTTATCCCACAAACAAAAAACTAGCCAATTGAGAATGGTTTCCTTAAGCAGCGGGGGTAGGATTCGATGCCCTTAGTAATTCGAGGAATTCAGATTTACCGATTCCCCCTACTCGCCATTGCAAAGCATTTCCATTTGGATCGGTAACGATAGTAATTGGCGTACCGCCAACGTTATAGCGAACCAATATGGCAGCGTTGTCTGGGTCATCCACGTCAATTGTCACTGGGATAAACTCTGAATTAACAGTCTTCATCACTTGATCATCCGCCCAGACCTGGCGCTTCATAACTTTACAGGGAACACACCATTTGCCGGTAAAGAAGAGGATGATTGGTTTATCAGATTGGGCAGATTGGTGTTGAGCCGAAGTATAGTTGTCAGCCCAAATGATGCTATTGGAAGGGACGTAGAAGCAATACCAAGCGTAGGATAGAGAAACGACCAAAGTTGCACGCCAGAACCATATCCACAACCAGTGTGTTTTTAATAAATCTAGAAATTTTGGTTTTATTCTATTCATTTTTTATCTAAAGGTTAGTTTTAAATCTACCCATCATCTCACAAACAAAAAACCCCAAGAATGTGGGGCTCATTATTTACTTCAGTAGTACAATCCTATATTTCTATCATAAAACCAACATAAATAAAATTACTGAAATAGTAATCATAAATAAAATGAACACGTATGGAAACGATTTGATAATAGCAAAATTTCGTAACATTTCAGCGGTATCATTAACCTTTGGGAAGGGAATTTCAGGCACGTCAACATTGAGAAATTCACATAAAGGACCCCAGCCCTCATTTACATGGTAGATTAATAGTCTATCAGATGGGATTGTTTTTTTTACTCTCTCTATATGTTCATAGTAAACTAGCTTAGTAGACTCTCTATCAGAGAAATTATTCTTAAATAGCCCTACCCAAATTAGGTTAACCTGCATGTCTATGAACATTTGTATTGGATACACCACCCGTTTAAACCAGTCCGGTAACATAGTGGGAACTTTATATATTGTATTTGCTGTACTTTTGTACCACGTATCAAAATCTCTTAAGGTTAAAATAAATTTTGCTTCAGGGAATTTATTTATTAGTTCTTCATAAAATAGACTTACTGGGAAATCAACGGCAGAACTGAAGCCACTGAATAACCTTTTCCAGTTTGGAGAATCACCGCGGGAAATATCATACCATATTTTTATGTGAGATGGATGTGAAACTATCTCTTGCATATGATAACATGGCCCAACACCTAATTTTTCCAGTGCAATTTTCAATGACATTGTACCTGTTCGTCCAAATCCTGTACCAAATACTTTCATTTAATTTTAAATTTCATCATATCCAAATTTACCCATCATCCCACAAAAAAAACCCCGCTTAGAATCAATAAAGCTCCAATCAGGTTATAAGACTCACGCAGTCTCTTCTTTTTAAATTGGGTGGCTGGCTAAAGTACATCAATTTACCCCATCCCCACTTTTTTACAATGAGATAGAATCTCCCTTTTTCATAGAATGTTGAAATTTTTCTTTTTGTTCTCTGTAGTATTTGTCTTCCGGTTTACCCTTAACACATATTTCGATTTCCATTAATGCTTCTTCACCACGTCCCATTTTCCATAGTACTTCAGCTTTTGTATCTATGAACATATACTTCTGATTTAAATCCGAGGTTCTCTCGATACCCCATGTCACCTTCTCTAAAGCAATATCCAAGTGCATTTCAAGTTCACTCATTCTCCAGGCAAAACTGTTGAGTGTATTAGGAGTTGGTTCTGTTACAGAAAAGATATAGCGTAAATAGAGGTCTGCTTCCAGCTCTGGATTATCACCTTTTCGACGCAAGATAGCCATAGCTTCCTGAAGCACTCTCTCAGTGTTTTCATTACCCAGATTCTGATCAGCATAGATAATTAAGGGTTCAGGGTTTTGAGTCTCACGAGCATCGTAAATCAATGATAAAAAGGCTGCAGTCCCAGCTGAGTCTGTATCTGCAGAAAGAATTGTAGCAATCATCTCTTTTGCTAACTCTTTTTCATCCATATTCTCGTATTTTTTTACCAACCTATACAGTGTTCTAAATTTTGTTGGATTTAACTGTAAGTCTAATAAGAGAGCTGGCAATGTATTAGAGCCATTATGTATTCTTTTTAATTCTATTAAGAATTTATCTGGGGGCAAATAACCAACAATCCGATCTATTTCGTCCCCATTAGCATTTGTAAAAACAATGGTCGGGTATCCATTTACCTTATATCTTTTTACAAGTTCAATTCCTTCTCCCTTTTCAGCGTCAATTTTTATACTTAGGAGATTATTCTTTGCAAAAGAAATTATCGAGCTGTTTGAATATGTATCGGCATCCAGCCGATCACACCAACCTCACCATTCAGTTTCAAAATCGAGCAAGATCAATTTACCATCAGATGAATCTAATATGTCTTTGTAGGAAGTTTCTAAGATCCAAGGGTATTGTACATTTGATTCGCATCCTGTGAAAATAAATAATATTAGTGAAATGTATTTAATAGTGGTCATCTTTTTATTTGTTTGACAAAAATATAGATAGGACTCTTCAGGTAGTTATTTCAAAAGCACCATCTTTTTGGTCTGCACAAAGTCTCCTGCTTGTATCTGATAGAGATAGACTCCTGCGCTGACAGGTCTGCCCATAGAGTCTGTAGCATCCCACGGTATTGATTTGAATCCTGCTTCTTGTAAACCTTTCACCAGCTGAGTTATCTCTTTTCCAAGCATATCATAAATGCTCAGGGTGACCAAGGCATCTGATGGGAGGTCGTACCTCAGAGTCGTAATAGGATTGAAAGGGTTGGGAAAATTTTGGTGGAGCATAAATACTGTCGGCACAGAAGATTTTTTATTCAACGAAAATTTTTCTATTGACGGAACGGTAAGCTCACCTGTCCCTTTAAGGATATAATCTAAACCAGTTTTTGATGATAGCACCCATTTATTATTTTCGCCGGCATCTACCTTGATATCATAGGCAATAGTGATCATTTCAGTATCATTTACTAACTCTATCTCACCATTATCAATAACGTACTTCATATCCCCGGTAAATCTTGCATCAAAATCCATGCCCGGAAAAACTGGGGGCAGGCTGTAGCTCAGGTGTTCATCTTCTGGAACCTCTTTTCCGAAATAGAGATCAATAGATTGATCGTTACATAAAAAAGTGAGGACATTGGCATCATTAAATCTATTCACAAAGGAATCTTTCCGTGTCAGAGCACCGGCAGTGAGTGTGATCTCACCGGACTCAGTGGCCCTTGCCCAGTACCCCCGACCGGGCTCAATGATATCAGAATTAAAATAAACATCGCTGAAACCATAGAGGGTCCCCTCGGCAATGATTCCGGATGCATACAGGATGTCGGCACTTAAAGGTGTTGAGAGCCCGGAAATGAGGTTCCACCCTTCGTCAACATTCAAAACAACATTCTCAATTATATTTCCAGAAAAATTTACCAGACTCTCCTGAGACATCCTCAAGAGAAAACCTTCGCCCATTTCCAGGGTCTCCTCCGGAGAATAAAGATCAGTGAAAGAGAACAGGGTCCCTTCCATGGCATCAGGAAATAGTACCTGGTATTCCGTCTGTTCACCATCCAGGGGTAGGCCCACTATGTTCCATCCTTCGTTATAGGCAATCTCCACGCCCATATCAAGAATGTGCTGGATGAGGACCCGGTTATATGACGGAGGAAAACTGTATGTGTCCACTACCTGCATGTCCACAGAAAAAAGTACACCTCCAAAAGCATCTGTCAGGGTAAATGAGCCTTCTCCCAGTTCTTCATGATCCCAGGATATGGTTACCTCCTGTGCCTCTATATCAGGTTGGATATCAACGGCCCATTCAGTGATATCATCTGCATCGGAAATAGGACGCATATCAATGTAAAATCTGTCATTCACAACGGAATTGTAAAGAGCTACATCCCAGGCCGGTGGTGGAGGTGCCGGTGGTGCATATAGGTCAATCCAGGAGTCATATCCATCTGTCACATCTGGGATCATACCAGTTTTCAGCTCCACAGGCGTGGACCCGACATCATCAGAGACAATTAGTGTAACAAAAGGAGGCATGGTAAACGGTATGGTTGATTCGACCCTTTCCGGGGCACCGTTCAACTGCCCATCGTTGTTCCCTGACGTGGCATCAAAAATAATGTCACCGCTATCCTCATCCAATCTCCAGTATCCTGACAGACCTTCAGAACCCGGCTCTATTCTGTCATACATATCCATCTGGATGTCCTGGGCATTCCGGGCGTGATCCCATACCCGTATCTCATCCACGATTCCGGTAAAATAAATTCCTTCGAATGGAGAAGCTCCCACCGTCATTCCTGCCCCCGATGCTTCTGAGAGTGAGCTCCCACAGGTCTGACCCGTGTAGGTGTTTCCATTCAGATAAGCTGAAACAGTTCCACTGGAATATGTCAGGGCAATATAGTGCCAGGCTTCAAGCTGAAGTTCACCCTCACCCAGAAGGAGCACGTTATCCCCACAGGGGTTTTGTATGGTAACCTTGAGATTTCTATCAGAGGTAATACCCAGCTCAACGTTCCTGGCGGCGGTGCTTTCTGCTGGCTGCACCAGAGTTTCAGATCCTCCCGGTGGTGTCCAATAGAGCTGTGCAACGGCTCCACCTCCATTCTCATAATATTCCATGACACACTCATGCAATCCCTGGGTCAACACTCTACTGCCATAATTGTTTGTGGGAGCCATATCAATCCAATAGTCAATGACAATCTCACCATCAATGTAGAGTCTCAGCCCATCATCTGTGTGAGTTCGAAAATTGAATTCACCCTCAGACTCCGCAAAAATAGTTCCTGTCCATCTCACCTGGTAATCATTATTGGGGATAGACGGATCAGGGCTTCCACCTCCCCAGTTAAAATCAATGACATCATCAAATCGGGTAAGAATCAGGTCTCCAAATGATGGAGAACCTCCACCCCCACCGGAGGAGTAGTATTCTCCTACAAATGCAGATGGATCAACATCCAAAACTGAATTTGATATTAGAACTTCATAGGTAGAACCAAAGACCGATGGCTCTGGATAGACCCAAGCAGAAACGGTAAATGTTTCGGAACCCACATCGAACACACCGCCAATGTCATTTCCCATCATTGTAATGTGATCGTCCTCTCCGTCAAAGTGTATTGCCTGACCCGGACCGAAGAATACATAGGTACAACTTCCGTCATCAACAAGATTTGCCGCACCATAGTTATCCGCTTCTGGGTCAGTACAGCCCGAGCAGGTGGAGTTATCTCCCTCGCAAACTCCACACTCATCAAGCCCTCCGCTCTCAGAATTTGGGTTGTCCGAACCTACACCTATATATCCTTCACATGCAGAGGGCCCGATGTATCCTTCGTACTCAACATCGGTGCAGATAGGTGTCCACTCTCCGCACTGTCCATTGCAGTCAACATAGATATTATTACCTCCGCACACTCCACAGTTATCTATGGGGTCGGAGCAGGATTCAATAACTACCTCAGCAACATAAGGGTCACTATCCAGACCATAACTGCTGGTGACCACCAGACTTACATAATATATACCTTCCGATTCATAAGTATGGACGGGAGAAATTTCATCTGAGATGTTACCATCTCCAAAATCCCAATCCCAGGCAACCAACTCGGAGTTAATGATCACCGAAAGGTCCTCGAAAAAAACCGTATAATTATCCACCTCAAAATCAAAAAGTGCCATTGGTGGCTCCAGCCCATCGGGGAGTATATTGATAACCGCTGCCTGGTCCTGGTTGAACCCACCCATGGAGCCCAGAGAAAAATAACCATTGCTGCTGCCGCCCCATCCCCAGTTACAGTGAAACAGGTCTCCATCATATCCATCAACATTCCAGGCATGACCGGCACCTCCTCCATCCTGGTAGGCCCTGTATATAATGGGCCAACCGTTTTCAAGCTGCTGCACAAGTAGGTCCGCCCACTCTGAATCGCTGAAATTATTTCTTGAAGCACAGGTAATATCCTGGTTATAGTTAAAATTCTCGTGCAATGCTATTTTTGCATTCAACCCACTGTAGCATACATAGGCCCCTGATCCGTTCTGTCCGTAATCCATATGAACGGCAACCCCAGCATGAAAAAGCAGTAATTGGGATGCCTCGGTTGCAGAGTTGTCCTGCATATTATCAAAATCATAAACCGTGCTCCCGAAATCGGCATAAATATTTCCATAGTCAGGATCATAGTACGCAGTATACCCACTTCCTTCAACAGGGTGGCTCCAGTAGTACATGACCTGTCCCATGGCAACGGCAACACAGCCCACCAGCGCATTGCCCGGACACATATCATTCCATGCACCCCCCTGATTCCAGTTGGCAGTTATAAGGGGATTGACACTCCGAAGGTCTCTGTCCAGAGAAAAAGAATCACCCAGATAATTCTCCCACATTAGCGTAATAGACTCAGAGGCAGAAATATTTTGCTCTATAACATATTGAATGTATGCCCGGACATTGTCCAGAAAATCTTCCAGCTGGAGGGGAAGGTTGTCGGGAGTAAAATCATTAATAAAACTGTAACCGAGAATGGGTGTGATCCTGTCATCTGCAGAAATAAGGGCAAACCCTGAAGGTTCAAAATCCACAATGTAGAAAAACACTGTGCCATCCTTCTCATCGATTAATATGTTTTTTACGGATTCAATTTGATCGTTATCATCCCGTTCGATTACCAAATTTAGTGCTGTCTTTTCTGCATCACTGAGGCCAACGGGCCCTGAAAATAGAAGACCAAAAAACAAACAAAATAAAAAAATGAATTTATTTTTCATAGAATCAATTTAATGTTATTCGTCCGTTGATTTTGAATCTAAAAACAATTGATTTGAGATCAATTTATAAAACATATTTACAGGAACAGCGGACAGTGTAGTAAAAAATAAAGAGATAAGTTGGATGACTGTGTTATTTATATCACAAACCCTTATAAAAGAGAAACCCCGAAAAATTGACGGGGTCTCTCTAACAAGTGTCACTATGGTGCTACTTCAACAGCACCATCTTCTTTGTCTGTACAAACTCCCCTGCCTTTATCTGATAGAGATAAACTCCACCACCCACAGGTCTACCCATTGAGTCTTTAGCGTCCCACTGAACAGACTTGAAACCAGCCTGTTGGTGGGCGCTGACCAATGTAACCACCTCATTGCCCAACATATCAAATATAGCAAGCCCTACATCGCTGTCCTTAGGTAGGTCATAGCTTAAAGTAGTAATAGGATTGAACGGATTGGGAAAGTTCTGGTGCAGGGTAAAGGTTGCAGGTACTACAGTTTTAAGCTGTAAAATGAACCTGTCCACCGATGGAACTACAATCTCACCCGTATCACCGAGAATGATCTCCTCACCTGTTTCTGATGTGAGCACCCAGTAATATTGTTTTCCATACTGAATTTTAATGTCATAAGAGATAGTAAGAGTCTCACTGGTGTTCATTACCTCTATCTCACCATAATCTCCCACAAACCTCCACCCATCCTTGAACCGTACATCAGATGCACCTGCGGGTGGTTTAGGAGGTAATATATAACTCTGTAATTCACTTTCAGGTATGGTAACCCCAAAGTATAGGGGCAGACCGTTGAACCTTATGACATTTGCATCTAAGGTACGGTCGACAAAAGGTTTGATCCGTGCAGAACCATCACTGTTTAGTGTGACCTGTCCATCCGAAGAAGCGTTGATCCAGTATCCTTTTCCAGGTTGAAAAGTTGTTGCAGAGTAATAGATCTCATCAAAACCATATATGGATCCTGAAATAATAATTCCTTCAGGGTCATCAATGGAAGATAATTCAAATGCAGAAGAGAGGCTTCCAATGAGATTCCAGCCTGCCGACAGGGAGATAGTAAGCTGGTCAAGGGGACTCCCGTTTACATCGGTTGAGCCTTCTGTATCAAAAAAGAGCCAATATCCATCACCATTTTCAAGTATCTCCCCTTCTACATAGATACCATTAAAACCATAGAGAGTGCCACCGACGGCATCTGGATAAATAGAAGAATATGTTGCATCCGATACTGCCATGGGCAGGCTTACCAGGTTCCACCCTGAAATGTGATCTACAGTAACACTGCTCTCACCGCAATTAGATGTATCTTGATCTCCTACAGGGTCATCATAAGTACCATTTTCATTGGAATCAACAAAATCTTCTCCTTCATCATAAACACCATTTCCATTGGAATCATTAAACTCCTCTCCTGAAAGGCATTCTGGATAGGGTGGGCATAGATTGTTGTTATGAAGTTCAACACTATATAAAGAAGATATGTTACATATTTCAGATGGAATTTCTCCAGACAGTTGATTTTCAAATAATCTCAGTCTTTCTAAGTTTGTAAGGTTGCCTATCTCAGATGGTATCTCACCACTGAGCTGATTACTCCATAAAAATAATCGTTCAAGGTTTGTGAGATTACCTATCTCGGGTGGTATTTCACCACTGAGTTGATTCTCTTGTAAATATATACGCTCAAGATTTGTGAGATTGCCTATCTCAGATGGAAATTCACCACTAAGTTGATTATAAGATAAAGATAAAAACCAAAGATTTGTGAGATTGCCTATCTCAGATGGTATCTCACCACTGAGTTGATTCTCCCATAAAAATAATCGCTCAAGGTTTGTGAGATTAAAAATCTCTAATGGAATTTCTCCCGTGAGTTGATTATTACTTAAGGTCAAATATGTCAGATTTGTCAGATTGGAAATATTTGATGGAATCCCCGATATATTCGTTTCATAAACTCCTAAAATACTAAGAGATAATAGATCAAATATTGATTCCGGGATTACTTCCAATGGATTTCTCCCAAGCCATAATGTTTCTAAAAGACTGAGATCACCGAAACTTTCAGGCAAAGTCTCTAATTGGTTGTTATCCAAATCTATATATTTCAGTTCATTAAGATCGCCAATATTTTCTGGAACCACTGTCAGTCCATAAGAAAATTCAGTAGGATCATTGTTCCAATTCCCAAATGGATTAAACTTGGTAAGTCTGCCATCAACCCAGATCTGTTCTCCCATCTCTAAAGCTTCAAAGGTTCCATCACCATCATCATAATCAGTCATCGATGTTTCTTCATTAATCCCATTCTGGGCAATAAACTCTTCAAGAACCTGGAGATCACCTGCATTACATTCATTTATATCAGTGACCCATTGGGTGCATTCTTCATGCTGAGAGAACGATACTGCTCCCGGATTACATCCGCTACAGTTTGAGCCACTACCATCGCCAATAGATTCGCATGTGCCTGAGGTCCATTCACAATCCTCAGCTGGGCCACCCCAACTTACGCATCCACCCTCACCCAAATCTCGCGCGGCCTGAGAAAAAGCAGACAGAGCACTACAATTCAGATCCAGTTGTTCCATAAATGGAGCGAAAGCCTCCCACGGCTCTGCACAAGATCCAGTAGTTTCAAAATCAAGATCAAGATTAGATTGAAAAATATCAAAAATAAGATACTCGACCGCTCCCGGACATACATTTATACAGGAACCATCATCATCCAAACCACAGCCATCTACTTCTTCACAATCAGATTCACCTAAATTATCACAATCAATGGTCTCACCTATAGCAATTAACATATCTAGTGTATCACTTATGCTTATAAAAAATTCATTGGCATCATCAGTAGGAGTCGCAGGAGTACAGTCTTCTTCTACATTGTAAGCATTGCACATATCCAGCTCACAGCCTGGAAAATCATTTGCAATCCATTCACCCCAATCAGTTAATAGGTACCAATCACAGTCAGACAATGCACCGCTAGGAAATCCTACATTATTGAGCCAATCACATACTTCTTCAGGTGTGGGCTCTACATCTCCCCAAGTAGGCTCTGGCAAATCATCGAAACACGCCCACTCATCGTCACCACCACCGTCACCACATCCAGGTCCATCTTGCCATCCTAACCATTCACATCCTTCATTATCCAAGCATTCACCTTCACTATAATAATTACCACATCCGTCAGCACCATCACATGGATCACATCCATCGCATCCAGATCCATCTTGCCCTAACCATTCACATCCTTCATTATCCAAGCATTCACCTTCACTATAATAATTACCACATCCGTCAGCACCATCACACGGCTCACACCCTTCATCCTCACTGCCATCATCACCACAATCCACGCCATCACAGTTTTGACAACCCAAATCTACATCATCTAAACAGGCAGGCACTTCACATATCATATTATTATCAAACGGATGATCATCAAATAATAAATCAATTGCCCCGCAAATACCTTCAGAGATACTAGAGAAATTATTATCGCGTGCGTTAAGGTCATTAAAGTTTGGACTATTTGAAAAAATATCGGGGAATTCACCCTCGAAATCATTATTCTCTATAAATAATATTTCCAAATTATGTAAATCGCCAAGAGTACTAGGAAGTACTCCACTAAAATCGTTATTACCTAATATCACGTGCCTTAATTCTGATAGCGATCCTATTTCTGATGGAATTGTACCAGTCAACTGATTACCAGCCAGAATAAAATAAGCTAGATTAGTTAAATTCCCAATTTCTGATGAAATTTCTCCAGAAAAATTATTATCCCCTAAGTTAAGAACTCCTAAGTTTGTTAAATCATATATAGCACCGGGAATTTCTCCTTCGAAATTATTACCACCTAAAATTAAGTCTCCCATTTGGACTAAATTTCCAATCTCAGAGGGGATCACTCCAGAAAAATTATTACCTCCAAGGTGTAAAAAATTGAGATTTATAAGATCACCTATTTCAGGTGGGATTTCTCCGTACAATCCCTGACTTTCTAAATTAATGCCTGTAGTCTCCTCAATATTATAACAATTACCCCATAGACTAACTTCCCCATCGCTACAGCCTATCCACCATGAAGCCCCATCAATTACACCATGGTTTTGATTCCCTGAATTATCATAAAGAACTATACCTTCACCTTCATTAAAATTATATCGTGCTACAATATTATCTAGCTCTAACTCTTCAGAATTATACAATGATAATATTTCTTCTTCTGATAATTCATCTCCTGTAATAATTACATTATCAATTATTCCGTTATAGTATTCATCATTTCTATCATCTGTGTTTGTACCTATCATAATGGGCATTTCACCATTGGTATTATATTCCTTTTGTTCTTCAGCTAACAATTGACCATTGGCATAAATTTTTGCAACAGAGCCATTATGCGTGACCACAATATGCTGTAACGGATTCTCGGACAGGGAATATCCAGATTCAAAATCATTATTTTCACCTATTAAGCGAATTTCTCCACTTTCTTCCCACTGATCAACCAATATTGAAAAACGTTGATTAAAATGATTACCGCTTCCAAGAGAAACAATATTTCCACTTCCACCATCTATCCATACGCTAATTGAACGGGGTTCATTTCCAGGAATAAATTCACCACCCGTTATTTTAACTTCATCATCTCCATCAAATTCTAAAGCATAATTACCATTATCTGGATAAATACAATCACCATTTTCATCTGGATAAATACAATCACCTGGAAAATCCATATTGCAAGCATTTTCATCATCACAACCCGTATCATCTTCTTCTTGAAAAAGCATCTCAATCTCACTTCTCTCACCCTGGCCCCAGATAAAACCATATTGACCCTCAATATTCCCGTCTGATTCATACTCAGGCGAGGCTCCTGCAAATGGAAAAATATCAACACTAACCTCACCATTCATTTGTGATAATGAACCGCTATCCACTGAGATACTTGTCTCACTGGTAAAAAATATTAATTTCTCTCCTGGACCCTCTTCTTCGGATTCTGATCTAATTTGTACTGAATAAAAATCAGCATGATCAGTTGGGGACCACTCAAGGAAAAAATCACCACTCCAATCATATACTTCACCATCTGACCAGTTTAATATGGTCGTATTATCGGGAACCATTGCATATGTAGTGGTTGTGTTACCATGGGCTGTAATATCGACAGTATTTATTTCTCCAGGTTCCCAAGCACCAGATTCTTCATATCCAAAAGTGCGAATCCCTGAGATAAAGATGCCTCCATCATCAAACGGGACCCCATTTACGAAAGCTGCAGCATCATCAGGATATGATTGTGAACAAATTAGAACCCATGCTCTTTTTTCCTCACCATCCCCACCATTTTCTAATATTCCATAAACAAATACATCCGTTTCTGATATATCCCTCCCATTTATGTTATCATTGGGAATGGACACAATCGAACCGGATAGCAAGGACTGCCAATCAAAAAATGTATTGTGTGTGCTGGGATGGATTATGTCACCATTAGCCATCGATGAATTATCTAAATAAATTTCAGTATTGTCTGACCCAACAAGAAATGATAGGACATCCCCATCAGCAAAAGCTAATTCTTCACCCGGTAGTGGCCCATTTATTGCGCTGATTCTTATATCAACTGCATATGACCCCATCAATTCTTCAGAGGGAATTGTAAACTCTGTATCTGTGGTAGTATAACTTTGATGTGAATCAGAACCATTGTCGGTTTCAATATAATACTCGATCTGGAAATATGTATAATTTGATGATTCATATGTGATGGTCAGATCATCATTATCATTGTAGCCATCCCCATCAGAGTGAGATGTAATACCTGTACCAGTGGGTAATTCTAAATTCTGTGAAAAATCAATATCTCCAGAAAAGTCAATCTCTGCTGAGGTTCCAAGGTCAGATTGGTGAGAAAAGCCAAATCCACCAAGTGGACCATTATAATTATTCTCCATTATACCTTGCACAGGCTCTTGATTGATCTCCAGGTTGATATTATGTTTTATGGGATCACTAAACGTAAAAAGAAAAGCCCCATTATGGGTTACCTGACCTGCTATTACAGTCATTTCATTATCAAATTCATCTTCACAAAGCTCTGACCAATCATATGGCCAATTTTCATTTGAAGAAAAAGATGTATGGATGGCACATCTATTTTCATCGGATAATGCATTTGCGTTGTGAAACATGGAACTCATATTTCCCACACCAGATACATCCCATAATGATATGTCTTGATTAAAAGATGTAGCATCATAGAACATGTTCCTCGTACTCGTTACACTGCTTAAATCCCAGCTTGAAATATCCTGATTGAAATTACTCGCTTCGTGAAAAATTGAATACATATTTGTCACACTTGACACATTCCACGATGACATGTTTTGATTGAAATTACTCGCTTGCTTAAACATGTTCCTCATGCTCGTTACACTGCTTACATCCCAGTTTGAAATATCACCATTAAAATTTGTAGCCTCCCAAAATGAGCCATACATATTAGTTACATTAGAAACATCCCATGATGATAAATCTTGATTGAAACTAGTGGCTCCATAAAATATATGTCCCATACTCTCTACACTAGAAACATCCCATGATGATAAATCTTGATTGAAACTAGTGGCCCCAGAAAACAAATAACTCATATTTGTTACATTTGATACATCCCAGTTTGAAATATCGTCATTAAAGTTAGGATAACCAAACATACTATCTAATTCATCCATTAATGAGATATCCCAAGTATTGATTTCACCATAGGTGGCTAAAGCTGTTTCATTGTCATTTACCCACATGTTCACAGCTGTCTCTAACTCTTCAATAGTCTGGGGTTGCCATTGAGCTAATGTTACTCCCGGAACAAATAATACACCTATAATAGAAACAAAAAATAATTTGGTAAACAGTTGATTTAATTTCACAATTGGCCTCCTAAAGCTCTAATTAATGAGTGTAATATTGTGTATATAAGACCTCGAATTTAAAAAAAGTATCTGGGCAAAATAAATGATAAATATTATTTAGTGTCTATGTTAACTATATCACAAACTTTTGTAATAAAGAAGCCCCAGATAATTTTCAGGGCTTCTCTAACAAGTGTTACTAAAATTCTACTTCAACAGCACCATCTTCTTTGTCTGTACAAACTCTCCTGCCTCTATCTGGTAGAGGTAGACTCCTGCACTCACAGGGTTGCCCATAGAGTCTGTAGCGTCCCACTGGACTGACCTAAAACCAGCCTGTTGGTGGGTGTTAACCATCTGGATAATTTCTCTGCCAAGCATGTCATAAACAGTAAGCACTACAAAGTTGCCTTCTGGAAGATCATACCTTAAGGTCGTTATAGGATTAAATGGATTGGGAAAGTTCTGGTGGAGTGTGAATATTTCAGGTATGACCGGGGTTTCCTTTTTCAGTGTCACGCTGCTCAAGGAAGCTTCAATTAACAACTCATCCTGTGATGATAATGAATATTCTTCTCCCGTTTGGTCATCCACCAATACCCAACGTTCATCCAGGTTGTTATCTGGAAAATCACAGGATATCCTGAGTGGATAAGCATCATTTAGAACAGTTACTTTCCCTCCTGATTGCTCATACCGGGAGTCGCCATCAAATCGGACGTCAAATCCAGTGGAAGGTGGAAGGGGCGGAACTGAAAACATGGGCCGGTCTGCTACAGCGACAGAGCCTCCGGTGTATAGCTCTATAGTTTTTCCGTCCGAATTCCTGAATCGAAATATTGTAGATTGAGAGGCATAACGGTCCCTGACCGAGCTGCTCTGTTTTGCTCTGTTAATATCAAGAACGGAAGAGAGGGTAATCGTCCCATCACCGGATGAGCGTAGCCAGTAACCTCTCCCTGGTTCAAAGATATCTGTGTTGACATAGGCTCC
>DASCRE010000312.1:0-1710 GCA_034408645.1 Fidelibacterota bacterium
TTTTTACCCAATTCTTAAAGGGAACTGAATTGAAGGGAAGAGTGAGTGAGACTCTTATGAAAAAATTTGGAGACACATACATCGACTCAAACCTTCATCAGAGTTCAAAAAAATTAGAAACAGATAAATTTCAGGGAGAAAATGAGTTAAAAGATGAGGTAAAAAGTGATAAACATCAAACATCTGATAGGGAAAAGTCTAACCAGTTAGAGGAAAAATCTACCCCAAAAAAACTAAATAGTCGACCCAACCCGATATTTAGAAATGAACAAAAGGGTTCATTGAATCTTAAGTCAGTTTCAGATTTAGATTTTAAATCATCTAATATACAAATGTCTAGAGGGAACACCCTTTTTCAGTCTTCATTGCAGTCAATTCAAAATGTAAATAAGGTTCAATTGACAACTAAAATAACACAGATAATTCATGGAAATTTTTCTTCAAATGGTTCAAAATCTGCGATATACAAGATTGACGGAGGGCAATTGGGTAATCTCGAAATAAAATTGACTCAAAGAGACACCATGACAAAAGCTACTGTGGTAGTAGAATCCGACGCTGTAAAACCAATAATGGAAAAAATTGTCACGGATATAAAAGAAAATTTGAATGAGAAAGGAATGAGATTTGAATCATTTAATGTTGAGGTCGGAGCGGACAAAAAGAATTTTAATGGAGGAAAGAGATTTTCTCAAAATATTTTTCATGAGATAGAAGATGAGGAAATATCTAATTCAGATCAAATTGCCTTGCGTCAATTTGGTTATAACACAATTGAAGTAATAGCATAACAAGAGAAAAAAATATATGAATGAAATAACATTACTTGACAAAACAACATCTGAGATTGGGATGTCTGGCTTGGGAAATTCAACAATGAAAAAAGATGAGTTTCTAAAACTATTGGTAGAACAATTAAAACATCAAGATCCTATGTCTCCTATGAATAGCCAGGATTTTGCCTCACAATTAGCGCAGTTCAGTTCTCTTGAACAATTGACAAATATGAGTGGAATGATGGAGGAAAGTGTTCAAGCCGATTTAATGCTTACCCAGGCAATTAATAATACAATGGCTACCAACTTTATTGGAAAGAATGTTTCTGCAGCAGGGGATATGATAGAGTTTAGAAAAGATACCCCTGTAGATATTTCCTTTCAACTGAATAGTCGAGCTGAAAATGTAATTGTAAATATGTTGGATGGTGCTGGAAATATTGTTAGAGGAATGGAATTAGGCGCATTGTCTGAAGGAAAACAAAGTCTTACATGGGACGGAAAGAATACAAATGGCGATGAAGTCCCTGAAGGAGAATATAAGATTCAAGTGATAGCATTGGATTCCAATGATGATCCAGTGGGAGCCTTGACAATGGTACAGGGAATTATAACTGCAGTAAAATATACTGCCGGAACAGCAGTCTTTGTTGTAAACGATGAAGATATCCCTTTTAGTAAGGTAATTGAAATAACAGCTACCGAGGGGTAATTCATGAGAGCAGGAGTTTTGCAGATCCAAAATAATATTTACGAATTTGATCCAAAAAAGATTGGAGAGACCTCTTTTTCTCATAAGAACAATGATCTTGGCAATTCAGAAAAAGTAAATGTTTCATTTAAGGAAGTGCTTAATAATAAAATATTCCAGGATAATTCTATTAACTTTTCTGATAAAGCATCAAAAAATTTACATGAAATAAATGGAAGCCTG
>DASCRE010000313.1:0-1591 GCA_034408645.1 Fidelibacterota bacterium
GAGGATATGAGTTCACTTGCTGAAGCTTTCGGAGGTAAGATTATATAATATGTTCGGGGATCGTCTAATGGTAGGACATTAGGTTCTGGTCCTAAGAATCGGGGTTCGAATCCCTGTCCCCGAGCCAATTTTTATGATAAAAAAAAGATTTCAAAGAAAATTTGAGAATTTCGTATGCGAAAACCGTGGACTTTCAGTTCGTGGAGACGGTTATACGAACCATTGTCCTAAATGTTTATGGTCAAAACATGTTGATGTTATGCCTGGAGATAGAGCAGAAACGTGCCATGGAATGATGATACCCAAAGGTATTCTTAATGAAAATAGTGAGCATATTATTGTTCATAAGTGTCGTAAGTGTAAGAAAGTACATAAAACAAAATCAAGAGAAGAGGATAATCAAGAAGTTATTATTTCTATTTCCAAAAATCCTGTATCTTTATGATAAAAAAGAAACCACTAATAATATGGATACTTGTTATCCTTTTTGGCATTGCTGCACTTATTCGTGTGACAGGAAGAATTTATCCTGGAATAAAACCATCACTTAAATCAGAAAATACTTCAGAATATTTAGAGGAATTTCCTAAAACAAATGAAGATTTAAAAAATACACGACTAAATATCTTAGAAGACTATGATATTGGCATATATGCAGAGAATTTGGGAAATCCTAGAGTAATGGTGTTTGATAACAATGAGCGGCTGATAGTTACTGATACAAAAGGTGGTAATGTTTATAAAGTTGAAGATTTGAATAAGGATGGTTTTTCTGAAACAAACACTATACTTTTAGAAAATTTAAATAACCCTCATGGTTTAGTAATTCATGATGATAATTTGTATTTAGCTGTTGTTGATGCTGTATATCGATACAAATATGATGTAGAAGTAGGAACAGTTGGAGAGCCTTTAAAAATATTAGATTTACCGGACACCTCTACCAAACGTCATAAAACACGTTTTCTAGCAATTGGATCAGATAATAAATTATATGTTTCTATTGGCTCATCATGCGATACATGTATAGAACGTGATGAAAGAATAGCTACTATAATGTATGTAAACCTTGATGGAACTGAAGAAAAGATTTTTGCTAGTGGACTTAGAAACGCTGTATATTTTTCTTTTCATCCAGAAACACAAGAATTATATGCAACAGAGATGGGAAGGGATCATTTGGGAGACAATTTACCTCCTGATGAAATAAACATTGTAAAAGAAGGTGGTGGGTATGGCTGGCCGTTTTGCTACGGAAATAAAGTATATGATAAAGTATTTGCAGGAGTTAATAATTGTGCATTATCTGTAGGTTCATTTATTGATTTACCAGCTCATGTTGCACCATCGGGTATTGCCTTTGCACCGAAAAGTTTTAATGATACCACAAATGACATGTTTGTAGCTTTACATGGATCTTGGAATAGTAGTGTACCTGTTGGTTATAAAGTAATACGTTTTAAATATGAAAATGGTACATATAAAAATAATCCAGAGGATTTTATTACTGGATTTTTAAAAGACAGAACTGCAGTTGGAAGACCAGCAGGATTAATGTTTGGTAAAGATAACAGTCTATATATATCTGATG
>DASCRE010000314.1:0-2362 GCA_034408645.1 Fidelibacterota bacterium
TATTTTCTTTCAGAAGCGGCATCACCGCCTCAAAATCTGCAACGGACTGGAAGACCACTTTTTCAAGGATCAAATATTTAACTCTACTGTTGCTCACCAGTTCTTCAATAACATTCCTGCGCACATCAGAGTTGGTGGCAATGATGGCCAGTTCCACCGGTTGAACGAACTCTACTAAAGAATCCAGGTATGCCACCGATTGTATGAGCGGGTTTTCCGGCATTTCAACAAAACGCTGCCTGGCAATTTCCAGTGCAGAAAGATTTGGATCAATCACCGTAATATGGATATCTTGCTTGATTTTAGTTAGACCCTGCAAATGACGGGATCCGAGCTGACCGGCACCAATGATTGCAATCCTTTTTGGAGTATTTCCCATGTCGATTAGTATTTCACTATGCAAATAACTGTATGTTGCACGGTACGTTGGAGAGAACTCCCTTATTTAGTAAATCTAAGGACCGGTACCCGAATGGATAATCATAAAAGATATCCATTTTGTCGAAACTGTTGAAATGAACAAAAGCGGGCAGATAATCAAATGCACCTTCGTTTCTCCCCATAACCGGAATCAGGATCGGGCCAGTTTCTACCTGCCACTGTCTGGTCTCAAGCTTCACATTCATGTGATTGACGGGAAACTCGAGACACACGCTCTTTTCTTCAAAGGTTGCCATCACTTTGGCAGAAAACCTGTTTTCAAGAAAAACAGCGTCTATTTCATCAAATGTCGAAACGGGTGTCGCTTTTTCCCTAATGATATTGAGACCGAATTCGTCAAACAGGGGCTTGCCATAAGTGTCGCCCGTCAAATTTTTCTTCATCCAGTTGGGTAATTTTCGTTTAACTCGGTCAGGGATGAAAGATCGGAAAATTCTTTGTTCCTGGATGGATCCAGCAATCTGAAACAAGTATGGCGGCTCTTTCAGCAATTCTTTATCAACATACATGTTACCTGCTAAAACAGCCTGTGAAAGACCAACGGTGTGTGTACTCTTTTCATCATCCTCCCTTTGATAGTTTAACAGAGAAACAAGATTAAAAATACCTTTACTAGGACCACTCCAGGATAGGTTTGATCTGGTGAAATCGATTCGCTTTGTTTGATCTGTATGCACCACTAGCTGATACTAATTTGATTCAATTATCATCAGAGTTGACAAAAATTATTTAGATCGCCGTCCAATCAGATGCTTTTCAATCTGGCCTCAATAGACCAAACAACTAGAGGTTTGGATGCTTTATGCTAATATTTTTTTATGTTTCTATTAGATGAAAAAGTGCCTGGAGATTGACCAAATTTTCTTCAAAGGTGTGTGGGTATGTCGCTTTCCCATGAATAGCGTTGAGGAATGCCTTAATTTCAGCATTGTACATCTCCTCTTCATTTACGTAACCTGCTTCTGGATTTCCCTTTGGTACAGGGAGGAGAGAAGACGATTTTTTTGTAGCATCATATAATCGGATCATATGTTCAAAACGCTCCCATTCTAAAACCCCATTAGACCCCAAAATACGTAAAGTTCTGAAAGGCTGCCTAGAGATTACATCAATAATGACATTGCCATAAATTCCATTTTTATATTTAAGTGTGGCTAAAGCAATATCTTCTGCATCCATATCCAAATTAGAAACCTTCGTAATCGTTCCAGAAATATCTTTCACTTGCGAATCCATAAGCCAATTTAGCCAAATCAATTCAAAAGGGAGCATTTCTCTACAAGCACTGGTATCTTTTTTGGAAAAATATACATCTCTATAATCTTCCCAAGGATGCCAATCCGGCAAATATTGACCCATATGGTATTGAAAGGCCAAAATTTTTCCAATGGTATCTTCATCAAGAATTTTTTTTATCATCTTTACAGGGTCATAGAAAAGGAATGTGCATGAAGGAGCTTTGATAATATCTAGATGATTGTGTTTGAAAATATCTACATAACCATCATCAGAAGTTGGATGTTCAACGAAAAAATGTTTTTTGTGCCTCAAGGCGAATCGTATATAGTCGCCATGTGCTTCAGGAGATGTCGAGATAATTAAAACATCAAAATTATCCGGCGACAATATTTTAAAATCATCGATGGTTTGAATATCATATTTTGTCTCTGCTTCCTTCCGCCTATCAATTCGAATATCAAAACCAATAATTTTTTCTTCCCCATTGAAACGCAGATTTCGAATTCTTCGCTTGCCCATAGAACCTAAGCCTACGATAAGAAAAGTCAATTGCATAAATTTTTTATTCGATTAGTGAGCATTTCTTTGTTTTGATACAAAAGCTCTGCCAGTTCCCAGTCTTCCGGTGTGTCTAAATCAACCGAGCGCCATTTATCACAGACCACTGCTTTGGTTTTTTCGG
>DASCRE010000315.1:0-15481 GCA_034408645.1 Fidelibacterota bacterium
AAAACCACAAGTTCTTTAAGCCCTCGCCTCATTAGTGGAGTAAAAAAAACCATGAGTAAAAATCCGATTGATGCAAATATAATAACTGGCCAGCCATGAGTCATGAAAAAGAAAATTCCGATAAAGAAATCAATAATAATGCAAATTAAACCTGCAATAAAACTACCTTTTTCTTGAGGAAAATAATCAATTCCAAGCGGTTGCCATCCCTTGAATATTTTCGTGTGTGAGTCATCGCTATCCGTGTGGTTACTTGTAAAATAAAAATACAGGTAGTCTCCACCCATCTGGCCTACAAACAGTGCAACAGACACTAATAAGAAGTGTAACAATGTAAACTGATGATGTGTGAAAGACGCTGCTCCAGCAACCAATGCCGGTACTATAGATGCTGAGAAAAGGAGATATTTTATGATTCGAATCGCTCTCACTCGCACCTTATTTTTCTCTTCCAATATTTTTTCATTATTAGTCAACTGTTTTTACTCCACAATACTGAACAATCTGAAAATATTTCTTCTTGATTTTTTTCTGTTCCGGTCACTGGCTGTAATTTTACCGGCATGCTTATTAAGCCCTTTTAGAAAGTCCATAGTTTTTTCAACTGGCAAATAGATTTTCATTTCATCTGAAAACATTTCAAAGATTTCTTGATATTCATTCGAGTTGTAATTTTTCTCAAATTTAGCTGATATTATTTTGCAATTTCCTTTTCGATCTGACAGAACGCTAAAAAAGGGCTTGTGATTAGAATAAACAGAATTAACTTTTTTATCAATCTAATTATTGTTAACAAAACTATAGCCTTCAAAGAGAAGCCAGACGATTTACAATTGTCTTGGCTCGTTTTCGTATGCCATCATAGTTTTTCTTGCTAATCATTTCCGAATCGAACAGCGGTCTCACAAAACCAATACCCGCGGCACCGGACTTCAGAACATCTAGCATGTTATCAAGATTAACTCCGGATGTCGGGAATATTTTAAGATAAGGTTGGGGAGCTAGAATAAAGCGGATATATTCTGCCACATTTTCAGGAGCAGGAAATAATTTCACAAAATCAGCACCTGCTCGATGTGCAGTTTCCATCTCTGTGGCAGTGAATGTCCCTGGAATACTGACCACATCCATTTTTGCCGCCTCTTGTATAACATTTATGTTGCAGACCGGGGAAACCAAAAACTGAGCTCCAGCACCCACCGCTTTTTGTGCAAGAGCAGACGACATAACAGTACCTGCACCCACTATTAGATTATTGTTTTTTCTGAATTGGGTGATCAAATTTAGCGCTCCAGGTGTTGTAAGTGTGAATTCTACTACTTTAAATCCTCCATCTACTGCTGCCTGCATTGCCTGCTCAGCTACTTTTTGATTTTCCGTTCTGATAATTGCACTGATCTTTCTTTCCAAAAGATTATTTTTTATATGTTCACGATTGCTCATATTTAGCTGATTTTACAAAGAATAAAAAAATCTTTAGAGACCGTCAATCTAATCATCTGTAGTAACACAAATGATATTAACTCAATGAAAATCCTTTTCTTTTTATCTTGTCTTTTATAGTACCTTCATCAAATCCGGATCCTATTACTATAACCTGTCCAGTGGAAAGATCAACTGATGCTCTTTCAACACCACTGCAGCTGTAAATCGCTGTCTCAACACTTTCCTTGCAATGGCTACACGTCATTCCATTTACCACAATAGACAAACGGTCCTTTGAACCATCAAAATCATCCTCATTTTCAGCAGTTTTTGATCTCTCCCCTTTAAGCTTGTAAACATAAGAATTTAACAAAATCAGAAGAAATACGCCCGTCAAGAAAAGTGCACCATAATCATCAGCTGTATGATCATGTGAAAAATGTGACATGGCAGGTGGAACAATAGTTATGAAAGAATCAAGTATAAAACCAAACACAATCGCTGTAGACGAAATAAGAATCAGATAGTAATACATAGTTTTTTGCCCCAAAATATTTTTCACTACTGCAATAGATGAAGCGTTGGTTGCGGGTCCGGCCATCAGAAAAACAAAAACGGCTCCTGCAGAAACTCCTTTGGACATAAGGACTACAGCAATCGGTATGGATGCCGTTGCACAAACGTAAACAGGCAGCGATACAGCGAGCATCATAATAAGCATAATATATTGATTGGATGAAAAATATTCAGCAATAAAATCAGGAGGAATAAAAATGGCTATTACCGCAGCAATGACAAGCCCTTGAAATAGAGGGACCACTATATCTGAGGGTAGAGATAAAAATCCATATCTAATCCCTGACTTTAATCTATCAATCAACGGTGCTTTAGCATTGGATATGCCATCTGCATCAGGGAGATGATGATGTGTATCATCATCAAAACTGTTGATGATCGTGCCACTAAAAATCCCAGACACAAGAGCGGCCAAAGGCCTGAACAATGCAAATACGGGGCCAAGCATTCCATAGGTCAGGAAAATACTGTCCACTCCCGTTTGAGGAGTAGAGACAAGAAAAGATACGGTGGATCCTTTTGACGCGCCTGACTCTCTGAGGGTCGCAGCGACAGGTATAACACCACATGAACATAGAGGAATAGGTATTCCCAATACCGTGGCTTTAAAAATTGATAGAAAGTTTTTTGAACCTATATGCTTCAGGATCAAACGGCTATCTACAAACATAGAAATAAGTCCAGACACAATCATCCCCAATAGCAGAAAAGGAGCCATGCTCAGACAAAGAGACCACATTTCCAAAAGGAAAATATTCAGATAATCAAATACCAAGTTCAAAATAATCCTATTTTATTCAAGTTCTTAAATAAAAAATATAGAATAATCTAAAGACAAACTTAATCACAAAATACTATTCATCGATATTCTCATCCTGAATCCACAGCCAAAAACTTTTTTATCACGATGAATGTAAGGACAAATATGTGGAGATAATAAAACGAATAACAGGCAGAAGATTTGAGGTTGACTGATAGACTGTATAGAACAGAATTAAGGGTTTAATTATATAACTACCGTTGTTTAAAGGACCATGTGAATTCAAAATGTGCGACAACATCACCACTTTCATCACACCCAACACTGGATACAGTTTCTACCTGGGCCTCCTTGCCTTCAATGGCTTTATCAACGGCGCTGAATAATTTTTTACCTTCGGCACAGGTGAATATTGTTCTTCCTGTGGCCTTTTTAACAAAATCTGCTTTCATAGAAGTGATAATTTTTGCCACACTCGGATTACGACCTTCAGCAGCCAGTAATGCAATAGCGCCTGTACTTAATTCAGCAGCCATACTCAATACTGCAAAATAGGTGGATCGGAATGGATTTTTGTTTAAGTATTTTAACCGAACACTAGTGTTGCATTCATCCCCATTCAATTTTACAATTTTTAACCCGGTAAGAAATGCCAGCGGCAGTTTAACGATAGAGAATAATTTGAATAAAAATCGATTATTAATTCGATTTAACAGTAATATTTGTTCTCGATTTAATTCCATGGTCAAATATTATCAAATTTTTAAAATATTCCTGCCCATTTTTTCATACACAGATGGGACGCTTCAACAGCACCATTCTCTTTGTTAATTCAACCAAAAGTCTCCCTTATTAAATTAACTCTTTTTGTCCCATATGTTCTGAAGGGATACAGGCTCACCTATTAATTTTGTCTGATAGACAGGGTCCCTTAACAATGAAGCATTCACTCTGTTAGTTATCACAACTCCACCGGGACTGGCAAAGGGCTCAACGCGTGAGGCAACATTCACATCATCACCTATCACATCATCGCCCTGAATGACAACCTCACCCTGGTGTATTCCAATACGCAGATCCAGATTCGCAACATTCTTTACGGTGTGCTGCATTTCAATAGAACAGTCCACGGCATCTTTTGTCGTATCAAAGGTCAGCAATAGCCCATCACCAATCTCCTTTAGCCAATGACCACTGTGGCGCTCTACGATGGGTTTTAATGTGGTTCGCTGTGTTTGGAGAAGCTGGATAGCTAAAGGCTCATTTTCAGCAGATAGTTTGGTGAAACCAACTATGTCTGTAAAAACAATTGTCGCTAGTTTGTGGGTAGGCTCAGGCATCCTCTGTATATTACCAATATTTTTCTGTTACTGTGCAGTACAAAACTTCTGTTCGATATAACTATATAACAAGGAAAAATTAATTATTCTGCTTCGTTATATTTAGGGAACACCTATATTCAATGGATTAACTGGAAAGAGGGAATACAGTGGTTTAGTATTCGTCGAATGACAGCCTCATAAAAATAGGTATTAGCTACTTTAATAGCACCATCTTCTTCGTTTGTATGAACTCTCCTGCCTGTATCTGGTAGAGATATACACCTGCACTTACAGGTCTACCCATGTTGTCTCTAGCATCCCACTGTACTGACCTGAAGCCTGCTTCTTGGGTGGTATTAACCAGTTGCGTTATTTCTCTTCCTAGCATATCATAAATACTGAGAGTAACTAAGGCATCTGATGGTAGATCGTACCTCAAAGTTGTGATTGGATTGAATGGATTGGGAAAGTTCTGGTGCAGTGCAAAAGTAGCAGGAACTACTGCCTTAAGCTCTAATGTAAATCTTTCTGCTGATGGGACAGTCATCTCTCCTGAGCCTCCAAGGATGTACTCTTCACCGCTTGAACTGGTTAGCACCCAGTTGTACCAATTACTCACATCAATTTGAATATCATAAATAATGGTAAGAGTCTCAGTTGTATTAATAACCTCTATCTCTCCAAAGTTATTCTCTAATATCCTATCATTTGTAAAACGGACATCAAAAACACCATCCGGTGGTTTGGGGGGCAATCTATAACTGAGTTTATCTTTATCAGGGATCTCTATCCCGAAATACAAACTTAAACCATTGATGTTTAACTCATTTGCTCCAATAGTCAAATCAACAAATTCAGGATAAGATTTAGATAAACTGCTACCAATAGTAACCTCACCAGCGGATAAAGCATTAACCCAGTAGCCCTTACCGGGAGCAAGAGTTGAAGAATTTAAATAAGTGCCTTCAAAACCATAAAATGTCCCAGGTACGATGATACCATCAGGATCAATAATGGTTTCAACAGCGACTTCCAATGAGATACCGGAAATAAGATTCCATCCTTCATCAAGAGTGATGCTAAGATTATACATGGGCATACCACTTATCACTACGAAACTTTCATTACTCATGTTAAGCCAGTAACCATTACCAATGGTTAACTCATCTGTATTGAAGTAAGAACCATTGTATCCATACAACGTTCCCCCAACAGCATCTTCAAATAGATACAAATAAGAAGCGTTATCAACCAGAAGAGGTAACCCCACTAAATTCCAAGCTTCATTATGTGAAACAGAAACCTCCATCCCTGACAAACTGTTTGTGCTTCCAGGGGTTGGACTTAGGAAATCCCAGTTACTGCTTCCATCAAAAACCCTACCATAGGAAATATCAGTTGACTGCTCACCATAGGTTATTGAATCCAAGATCGTTACCCCGTCAACGTTCACAAGAGCCAGAAACTCTCCTCCTGCACTTAACTTAAAGTTTGTATGAAGATCCCCCTGGTCCTGGTTCTCATCGCACCAAAACAAGAGAAAGTTTTGGGGCTCAATCACTGTCCCATCAGGGATCATCCATTTTGCCAAATCATCCGGATCATCTGTGAGATATAGTCCTCCTATGTCCTCCGATTCTGTCCCGGTATTATAGAGCTCCAGCCAGTCATCGTTCTCACCTGATTCATCTGCATTGGTTGTATCATTACTGGAAAGAAATTCGTTTATTTTAAATTGCGTAATAAACAAATCTGGAATTTCAAATGGATAATCATCAGAATCATAAATATAATAGGCACCCATATCAACAATTGAACCATCTTCATCAGTCGGGAAATCAGGGTTGCCAGTATCAACACAGGGTGATCCAGGGGTAATCTCAAGGTTATATACTGTATTATCTATAAAAAGAGGATCAGAAAATAAATTCCCTTCACCGCTAAGCAGCTCAGAATCTGAAAGGGTATAACTGACAGAAATAATGGATAATTCATCCACATAAACCGATGATAATAAATTGTTGGATAATATGGTATTAACTATCTCTACTGTACCACCGCCCGCACCTAGGTTCTTTTCGTAGCAGGATACAGCGGTGTCATTATAGAAAAACGTATTATTTATAATATAAGCAGCGGAATTATCTTTTATGGCTATTCCATTGTTACAACCCACAATCAAATTCCTATCCAGAACTACCGAAGAGCCCCGCCCCACTGAGATACCTTTATCCCCTGAGTGATAAATCAGGTTTGATTCAATAAGGATATCTTCAGAATTTTCTCCAATATCTATGCCATCTGAATTGTATCCTGTAAAATCATATATCCGGTTGTTTCTTATGATACCACTTGTCACATTGTCCAGATCAATGGCGTCTGTGTCCTGTGCATCAGACCCATAAAACATACAGTTCTCAATCAGCGCTTCTCCTCCCTTAACATTGATAAAATCACAAATGAAATCACAGGCTATTGAGCTGCTGTTTAAGACGATGGAACCACCCTCTACATAAATGGGAAATTCAACATTTTCGATCTCAACATGGCCTAAAACAACATGAGAATTAATGCTGGAGATTGCCCCGTGATGTATCCCCGGGTCAACGCCGGTAGATGTACCGGTTAATCTCAGATAAGAAATGGTTGATGTATCCGTGTCGTTATTAAAACAAAGAGCCCCCCAGCGATTATCTCCAATAGAACTATGAGGAATGATTTGAACCGGATTCTCTTCAGTACCATTGATAATGAACTGACCTTCCACTATAATATTTCCTGCTTCAGGCATCCTGATCTCAACACCTTCGCTGATCGTAAGTACCACACCTGAGGATATGACTATATCTTGTACAACTGCATAGGGCTGCTCATTAGTTAGCAGGGTATTATCTGTGATCACACCAGGTAAAATTATCTCTTCAGATAATTGAAAAACAGCTGTAAATAAACTATCGGTAATACAATTGTAATCTATACGCATGGAATCTGAAACTCCTGTCCATCCAATGAATTGATAGCCCGGTAAAGGCAGTGCCCGGATGGATATGGATTTATTCTTAAAATAAGTTCCTTCCCCGTCCTCAGGAATCACGGGAACATCATTAATTGATATCCTGCCCGAACCTGGAGGTTCAACAATCACCACTACTTGAACCGTACCATCCAGATTTAACTCATTGATAAATTGATTTTGAACGGTATTATTCCTGTTTTCAGAAAATTGTTTTATTTGATCCAACTCATTTACCCAGTCACTCATTGAAGATATACCTCCTTCATCTTCCCAACGATCTATATGGCGTGGCATCTCTGCGGATATTTTGCTGCTTAAACTGTCTACAATAGCATCGATTCTATCAGGAAAGAATGTATTACTTAGGTGTGCAGCAGCCCTTTGAATGAATCTATCTTTAAAAAACTGACTATTTAGTAAATATTGAAAGAGCTCATAATCATCCATGAGGTTATCCAGTAGATTGGTGTAACTATTATTTACGTTAAAACCTCTGTCAATGTCAACGACCAACCACTGCCATTTTCCATCTTCCTCACGAGATCTCCACCATTCCCTGTTATGCCCCCAGCTGGTATTTGCACAGTACAGGGTCATAACTAGATGATCAATAAAGCTATCCACATTCATCCATTGCTGAATATGATTATAAACGATAGGGTCATTTAAATCGTTACTTACAATATAATTGATCATTGTATCATAGTGATTCATGCTTCCCTCGATAATCATCAATTGTGTACCAGATTGAGTTTGTGTGTACTCCAAATGGTCAATATTAGCCGGGTCAACATTGAAGTTTTCAAAAAAATAATGAGGATCAAATTTCTCCCGTATGTTATGTATACCCCAATATTCTCCATTCAAAAAAAGGGCAGAGGGCGTATAGCCCATATATCCACAATCCATCATCCCTGAAACAAGGCTCTCGGTCATGGGGTCCCTGATCAATGTTTCTTCCCAGTCATCACCGCCGTTTCGGAAAACAATCCTGGAAAAATTGGCTATCTGCTTATTTTCAAATAATTGATAGTTAATAAAGTCCTGGCCAAAACGGTCTCGTGTATAGATCGTAAATGGTTTCTGAGGCTTGGTCCATACATTAAGCCCCCCAAGCCTGGCACCAGCATTGACTGTAAATCCTTGATCAGTTTCCGGAGTAAAATAGTGAATAGTTACCGGTATCTCTCTTTGCTTGTACTCATTCTCATAAATTCCAATATCTTCATCCCAAAGTGTTTCCGGTTCAGCCACAAGGGATATGGTGGACACAAAATTCTGTTCATCAATAAAATAGGAAGCAATCATTATTTCACCTGGGAGCTTGCTATCTTCAATTGAACGAGCTTTCAGGACTGTCGTTCCCTCGATGGATATCGGACCTGTGTAGGCACTCGTATTGCTACCGGGTCTGGACCCATCAAGAGTATAATATATCTGTCCAAATCCCGTAGGGGTAGAAAGTTCGACGAATTGATCCCCACTATAAAATCCGCTTTCCAAAGATACTAAGACAGGTTCAGATATATCTGTGATATTTGTGGATGCAGTAATGTTAGGACTACCGGGTGTTGGCTCTCCAAAATAATACCAACCGCTGTCTTCCATACTCCTCCCACGGGATACATCTGTTACCTGACCTACAAAGGTGACTGAGTCAACCAACTCTATATTGGTATATCCGACCCCGACGAGTTCAAAGTCAAAACTGATATCCGAGCTAAAACCGCTGACTTGATGTAGCTCCACAGCAACAACATTTTGCCCATCTATAATTTCATTTGCAGAAATTGTCCATTCAAAGAATATATCTTCATCGGATCCGCTTACTGCTGAACTGGCAAAGGTGTCATAGGATATTGTCCCTTCAGGCATGTTGGATCTCAAAACTTCATTGCCATTCAGATAAATAATTGCACCATCATCCCTTTTTAACCTGATGGTCAGAGTCTGCACAACGTCAGGAGTATTCACATTAAAAGCGTGTCGAAAATATGTGGTAATATATTTATTATTTTCGTTGGGACCATAACTCACTACCGTTTCTTCATCACCATCACCATACCCAAGTTCCGCGCTCCCTGTGCTCCAAGAATTATCGTCAAATTCAATCTGGGCCCATTCCTCACCCTGATCAGAACCGTTGTCCAGATATTTCCAGAATGATCCCTCTTCAATGAGAGCATAGCTCTCAGTTTGATCACCTTGGAATAAACCGATCTGTTCCCCAGTTTTACTTAATTTAAAATTTGTGTGGTAATGTTGGGTCGTAAAATCATCCCATGGCCAGTAGGGTCTTATATAAATTGCTCCTGGGCTCTCATTATAATCATCCGCCCAAATAACTAAATGTCCTACAGACTCAATTAACGTACCATCTGGGATTTTCCACTTTAACGGATCAGCAAGATCGTCTGTTAGAAAGAAACCATCTAAACTGTATGGTATATCACCTGGATTATACAGTTCAATCCAATCAGTGTAGTCATCAAAATCATACATTTCAGGGTAGATTATTACGTTTGATGCTAAAAATTCATTGATCAATATCTCTTGGGCATACCCAAAATGACTGTAACAAAAAATGAAAAATGAAAAATATTTTATCTGTTTCACGCTATGTAAAAACCAGTTTATAAAAACATTATTAATCAGTTTTTTCATATCAATTATGAGGAGAGGAGTAGTAATAACATCTTTCCTTTCCTTTTTTTATTCTATTTTAGTCTCACTTCAATAGCACCATCTTCTTGGTTTGAACAAACTCTCCTGCCTGTATATGGTACAGATAAACCCCTGCACTCACAGACCTGCCCATACTGTCTGACCCGTCCCACTGTACTAATTTGAATCCTGCCTCTTGAGTGGTATTAACCAATTGGACTACTACTCTGCCTAACATGTCATAAATAGTTAGTATTACAAGGTTATTTTTTGGAAGGTCGTACCTTATAGTCGTAACAGGATTGAATGGATTTGGGAAGTTCTGATGGAGCGTAAATGAAGTGGGTAAAGCAGGCTTTTTCAACACTGTGAATCTTTCTGCTGTTGGGATTGTAATCTCACCTGTACCTTTTAAAATATACCCTTCACCGCTCATAGCTTTTAACACCCAGTTGTGGTGCTCTCCAGCATTGAGTATGATGTCATAAGCAATAGTAAGAGTCTCACCAATTTGCATTACCTCTACTTCTCCATACTCTTTTACAAGTCTCCAACCATCTTTAAATCGTGCATCAAATGCACCTGCTGGAGGTTTTGGAGGTAGGCTATAGCTTAGTTTGTTCTCATCGGACAATTCAATTCCAAAATACAGGTCCATTCCATTTATAGTGAGGGTATTTGCTGTTCCCCTTAGGCTGTGATTTATTTTTGACATTCTTTGTGCCGCTTCACTGTTCAGTATTATTTGTCCATCTTCAGATGCTCGAAGCCAGTATCCTTTTCCAGGAATGAGCACTTCTGAAGGATAATAGGTTTCAGTATAACCGTAGAGAGTGTTGGAAACAATAATATTTCCAGGATCTACGGATGCATTTATGTTAAACTCCTCCGAAATACCAGATATTAGGTTCCAGCCAGCCTCAAGGTCTAGAGAAAGTTCATATAAAGGTACTCCAGTTATAGTGCTTGACCCTACGCTGTCAAAGCGGAGCCAATATCCATTCCCCATTATCAATGTACTGTCCAGCGCATACATACCATCATAGTAAAAAAGAGTATTGTTATTTGCCTGTGGAAATACAATATCATAATTGTTATTCTCCACAAATGAGGGCAAGCCCACGATATTCCACTCAGAATTATAGGTAACATCATGTGATATATTATTTCCGTTTTCAGTAACACTAATTGTTACTGGAATTATTGCAGTATAAATATTAGTATGAACTACCACAGACATATTATGATCACCATAAGATAACGTTTCAGTATTAATACTTGTCATGAATTCAAAGTTTTCTCCTGCAAATAAAGTCCCCGACAGATTTTCCAGTTGAAGGTCTATGGTAAACCAGTCCGAGAAATTATATTTCATATTGAGACTTATTCCATTTTCCACAAAACTTTGATTATAAGCAACCAGCGAACCGCGGGTTCCGGTATGGTCCTGTATCCCAATTGTCCCAGACTCAATCGCTCCGTCCATTGTTTGGTAGTTAACTGTAATTGCACCGGAGCGGGTGAGAATAACCTGAAAATCGTACAGACCGTTATAATCTCCGGGATAATGTATCACATCATTAAACCAGACGATGAAGGAATCAGGACTTTGATGATAGAACACCTGACCCTCACCATTTTCATTTGAATTATTAATGGGATTCAGGTCATCCCAATAGGCAATGACCGCCGGTCTGGGGGCATCTATTTCTGGAATATTCCCATTGTTCCAACCATTGTAATCATCACCAAATCCAATCCACCCATTTGGGTTAATGATACACTGGTCATAATTAACACCATAAAAAGGGAAAGGGAATCCTATATCGTGAGGTCCTGATGCCTGGTCGTTGTGCTCAAACTCAACGGAATTATCCTGGGGAATATCAACCCAATTAAATTGAATATTTGTGTCCAACCTTGAGTCGGTCCAAAAATAACCATAATCATCCGGCCCTCCACCCGTTACCTCATATGGTGTGCCCTGAACCGGATATTCTTTTATGACAGAATAACTTAAAAGAGATCCTGGATCCCCTAAATTTTCAATAGTCACAGTCTGCTCAACAGTCTCTCCAGGTTGAAGAATCTCTGAGATCGCAGAAGGTTCATAATATAGGCTTGGAACAGGATTGGACTGGGGAGACATGGTGGTAATAAATAGAGCCATATCATCTCCCAACGTACGACCGGAAACTGGATAATTATTATTGAACGTGTATTGGAGACCTTGATCACCTGTTTTATCTTCGATACCGATGGTGCAAAATCCACCATGAATAGGTGTATAACCGGAGAAACTGCCAACAGATGTATTATTAAATTCTTTATACTGCAGCCTAATCTCTGAATCATTGTTCGGCGGAACAGATGAATTATAGAGTATCGCTTGAAATGTATTGTCTGATCCATTAAAATATGTATCCATATCGTCCCACTGCACTATAAAGGCACCACTCTCATCATCATAATAAGTATAGATATCTCCCCCACCAGTGGTGCGGTGGTCATCCCAAAAGACAGCCAGCATTGGAGAGGGACCACCAGGTCCGGGGATGGCGTAATTGCGAAAGGAAGCGATCTCAGTTTCTCCAAAAGAAATCCAACCGTTTGAGGAAATACTTATAAATGAATAATCGTCTCCGTAGAATCTGAATGTAAACGGTAGGCTGACTGTTTTAGTGGTTTCGGTAAATTCACAGTCACCATAATTTTGCCATCCTGGGGGATCACAATCCTCGTCGCTGTTACAAATCATATCTTCTTCTTCACTACAGTACCCCCTCCCATTTCCCGGATCATTGATATTGAGATTGTTGCCAATATCCGAGATTTCAACCCAATTATACTCCGGCGCAAGTTCATACTCATCCTGTGAATCGTAAATATAATACCCATAACTGTCAGGTCCGGTGGGTTCCCCAACTGATATTTCACCTATGGTTAACATAATGGGTAATGTAAGCTGGAACCCATCATTTTCAGTGAGGAAGAGCTCCATTTGAATCTCTGTGCCACCTATCAGCTCTTCCAAAGGTAAAACAGTGAAGGCTGTGGTTGATATAGAAGAGTATCCTGGATCGATGGAACTCCAATAAGATTCATTATCTAAAACCTGCACAAGAGGACTGTTGGATTGCAATATGCCTACCAGTGTATCAACGGTAGATGATCTTCCCATATTAATGAGGTCAATATTGATCTCATTTGCAACTCCCGGCTCAATAGTATCGTAGGAACCTGAAACGTCCATGATATTGATGCGTGTACCCCTGATATCCAGATCAAGCACAGCAGTCCATTGAGCTGATGAATTATCTGTAATTGTGATCTTCAATCCGCAATCTTCACCATCTTGAATGGATGGCAAAAGGTTCATACTAAAATCTGTTCCGTATATTTCTTCACCCGGTTCGATAGTTCCATAAAATGAGGCGACACTTCCGATCGAGATGTTCGGGTTGGTACTTCCCAGTAATGCTGATACTTCAAAAGCTGAGTTTGTACCGTAATTTTTAAGGGGAACGGAAAAATATAACGTGTCTCCAGGGTTGGGTACATCATCTCCATTTGTAAAAACAATATCCCCAGGGTTTTCACAGTTAACAGATACATCTCCGGTGACAATATTTATGGTCCCCTCAACAGGTTTATAATTCTTCTTGATTGTTGTGATATTCAAAATACCATCATTATTATAATCAAAAGCAAACCTCACAAAACCGTTCTCATCCGTCAGTTTTGTCTGAAATATCTGGTCACCCTCCTTGATGATGGTTGTCCTGGCATTTTGTAATGGTAACCCGTTCTCATTATGTACCGTTACATCAAGATACTTTGTCCCGAAAGATATCTCATTGGGAAAGTTTAGTGTCATTATTTGAGGAGTATCTGTCCATAAATGAGTAGCCGGATCACCCATAAGACTGTTCCACTGAGAAAAAGCAGATATCCAGTTGTACGGGTTTGTGGGATAGGTGTTTAACATCTCAAGTTTTCCGTTTACAAGTGCCTGTCCTGCTGTTTGAAGATCTTTATTAAAAAGACCGCTGACCATACCCATACATATAATATTGTTAAATATTGTGTGTGTGTTACCCGTGGCTGTTCCCACAGCGGCTATTCCTCCCTTAGGGTTTGAAACAGAACCTGCCCGGAGAAAAGCTTCTGACAAACTGGTATTATCTTCAGCAAATCCACCAGTATTGCATGTCAATATAGAGGCAAAGGGGAGCATGTGCCCATTGTTTGAATAGCTTATACTGTTATTATCAAACCCGCTGGCACCATTGAACCCCCGGTACTGAAAAAAAAGAACACCGTCTTCCAGTTGGTCTTCCATCCAGTTATCATATCCTGTACCAGATGTTTTTATCCTTATATCTTCGAACCCATACTGATCAAGGATTTGCTCCACATATTGAGTCGTAATGATGGTGGACTGCCCTGAAACACTGGCATCTGCGATAAGTGCAGCTCTCTCGTAATATCCTGAAATATCATTCAGATTTGTTGCTTTTTCATAATTGATAATTTTATTAGCAATCACATTCATTTCATTGGATGACCTGATAGATATCCTGCCTACGATAACTTCCGGAAACAGGTCATCTCCCACTAGTTCTCCATAGGGCTGGTCTCCTTCACATGGGTCACCCCAATAATCATGGTTCCAGCATTCATAAAAGGTAGAGACTGTATAACTTCCATTTGCATCACCAACCAAAGCTACATATTCAGGTTTCGGATCATAATTTGTATAAGCATTATAAATATAATTCTTAATGGATGAGGATGAAGACCCGGTCTCTCCTGTGGAAGCAGCGTACACCGTAAATCCTTGTTTTTTTCTCCATTCTATGAGGTCTTGAAAACTCGTATTATCAATAATATTACCTCCGCAAATATAAAGAATTGCTGGATCCTGATATTCAACATCCCGGGTGTCCTCCGTAAAATTGAGTATAATATCTCTATATATATTTTCAAATGATCTGCTCCGCTTAAGCGAAAGGTCAAACGGCTCAATTTCATCACTATAATTACAGTGTATCTCAAGATCTGTAATTATCTCAAGCTCATCTAGGAATTGATCATATCGATATGGAACCACTGATACAGTAGAAATAATTATATCTCTCATAACCATTGATTCTGAGAGATTGAACACAGGTCTGAAGAAAAGAGTGTTCAATATATTGGAGGGAAACCCTGCGGATCTTATCTTTTCTGTTACATTCTGAACTACGACCGACTGCCTGATAATTATCTCATTATCAGTGAACAGTTTTTCCCCTTTTTCAATAATAGATGAAAATGTTCTCAGCATATATCCATTCTCAAACAGGCTATCTATTTCAACGATCCCTTCCAAAATCTTTTCATCCGTTTGAAGATCGTAAGACAGAGCATCCTGCGTGAATCGTATAACCAACATCTCATCCGTCTGTTGTTCAACTTGAATCATACCACATAGGAGAGTCCGTATAAAAACGAATAAAATAGACATACGATGTATAAATGTTCTCATCAGATTAAATTGTTTTTTATAGGTAGTTAAAATAGTTTATATATATTTATTACTTCAACAGCACCATTTTCTTTGTTTGCACAAACTCACCAGCACGGATCTGGTAGAGGTATACCCCAGCGCTTACTGCTCTGCCCATGTTGTCTGTCCCACTCCACTGAACTAACCTGAATCCCGCCTCCTGTGTG
>DASCRE010000316.1:0-29962 GCA_034408645.1 Fidelibacterota bacterium
CACCGGTGATTATTTAAAAGATGCAGTATGGATCGGTGATAACACGACAAATAATATAATAAAAGCTCGCTATCTAAATGGTAATATTGTTACTGAGGCCAGTATAACAGTAATAAATTTTGTGGAAGATATAGTCGTCAATCGTTGAAATCGCAATGTATTTATTAACACGCTGTCACCTATAGAAAACCAGTAATAAAAACTATATTTGAATGATTGAACTAGGCGTTAGTTACTGGTTTCCCATAAATATCATTTTTCCTCATACCTTCAAAAAGAATACATAAATTCAATTGATTGGAGAAATCCTTTTTTGAGGATTTTCATAATCAAACACTATTCTGATGTAATACAATATGTGTGGATAAAAATTATATTAAAAGTTTTGAATTAATATGAAAATAAGATTCACCCAACTCAAATCAAGAATATTACCTATATTCATTTTGGCTGTTCTTTTTTCACAGTCTCCCAATAATAGTTTTGAGGTTTTCATGTATTTCACCGATGATGAAATTCCTTTTGGACCTAATCCATCCCAGGTTACCATTTTTGGCTCTAACGATAATCTTGATGGATGGGTGCATACCAATGGAAAATCCTTTAGATTTAGTGATAAAAATTGTCCTGTATTTTCCGGTCCAATGACTCTAACTCCTGGAAGTGATATCCATTGGGGTGCGTGCAAACCGGAGGATTTTACAGATACTCTTGGTGTTTCGTTTATAGATACGATTCCCCCTATCAGTTACACCCTTCAAAACTATGTTGATCATTTTAAGGAAAATGCTTCAGTTATCCTGAATAATGATAAAATGATAGGGCGCGATGAGATGAGTGACACATTGATAATGACAGAAATAATATTTATGGAAACCGGAGGGTTTTATGCTACCGAATGGTGGTATCTCATTCCACCGGTGATGAGTCCTTTGGAAGGTTCAGCCTTTTATTATGATTCAACCTCCAATGGGCAGACTGTACAGGAAATGTCATTGCGCCTTGTTACGTTCGATATGAATGAGGGGAAATGGATCGACGCATATGACTATGTCAATAACTATAACAAAGCACTAGCGCTGATCGTGAATATATATGACATAGATGGTAACGATCGATCTCCTGAAATGAAAAAATTCCATAAAGGAGACAAGGTGTATATTGAATCTTTCACAAACGATAAAATGCTATCGTTTGTTATGGCCGCTGATATAATTGAAACTCCTTCAGAATACATGATGCTCATGGATTCTGTAAAATACAATTATGTATCAAATTCGGGGTTTTTTGATAATGAACTTGTTGAACTATATCAAATGGAAAATACAGGTGAATTAAATCCTAATGTACAATTCAACGCATTTCAATTTTTCCATAATCACCCAGATAAAGAATCTTATAAATGTCAGGTAGACGGTTTTCATCATTTTGATTATCGTTACTGGACGTGTTTGGACAAGTACGATTCCGATAGCTGTATTGAAACAAATACCGGGAAATCTTTTGTGATCTCACCCCCAACCTACCATCCCTATTCAGATCCGGAGATAATTTATATAAAAGGAGGTCAGGTGTTAGTTCATGGTGTTGTAAAGGGTCAGTATACAATTGTTACGGATGACTCTATCACATATAATAGGCACGATGACAGTTCATTTGCTGATCAGGTTTGGGGAAATATATGGCTCACCGATGATGTAGTTTATGCTGATTCTGAACCAAATGGAGCGGTTGTGCACCCTGATTCCGGTGGAACAGACAATATCCTTCGGCTTATATCAGGTGGAAACATCATTATTGGAAATACGAAGGAAAACGGGGCTCGTAATTCTCAATATGGCAGAGATATTATCATAAACGGAGCATTAATGTCTCTTCACGGGGGATTTTTAACACAATACTGGCAGAATTCAGTGTCAGATAAGAGATGTTCTGACTGCAGCCTTCCAAACCAAAAAGGTGATTGGAAATCTTCGCTTGGCGATGGACGAGGTGGTTTCCGAAATCAACCCTTTTTAAACATTGTGAAACCTGTGTACACAGGCTCAAATGATTTACGAGGGAAAATCCATCTTTGGGGCTCTATTGCTCAGAAAAAAAGAGGATATGTGAAACGAAGTACTCCCGGTCCATATAACTCATCCTCTGGAATAGGATATGATAAGGACTATCACTATGATCATAATTTTTTAAAGAAAACCGGGTCAATTGAAATTGACAGTGACAAAACAGTTCATGTTGATTTTGAATGGATGTCTTTAAAGGGTGAAACGCCATTTGAACTAAATTTTGTTCCTGAGGGAAATTACAGAATTTCTTTATCCAGTCCAGGATATCTTTCATTTAAAGATACAGTCAATATTGAGTGGGGAAAACAAAAAAAGGTATTTGCTTCATTGAAAAAAATTCAGACCATTGAAGATAAGATTGGATATTTATCACTAAGAAGAAATCTTTGGGGACTGTTTAGCGGGGCATTTTTGGGTTATGGGAGTTATTTAAAAATAAGCGCAAATATTCAGTTTGATGAATATCTTTCAGCAGGTATGAACTCGGGTGATCTTCACAAGATAATTGGTACAAAAGACAGTATGAATAAATATGCTTTTGGTCTCGGTGCAGCGTGTATGCTTCCGGCGGTGTACTATGGATCAAAAGTGAATGATTTAAATGAGCTATTAGAAAATAAAGAACCAAAAAAATGAGAAATCCCAAGTTTTTATTTTCATTATATATAGTTTTATTGGCTGGTTTAATTTTTTACTCATGTGAAAGTGAGAGATACTGGTCTAATCCTCATGACCCGAACACAGACCTATTGCCTGAGGAGTGGCGTCCAAAAAATTTGATCTTTCTGAAAAATTCATCGTACGAACTGGTTCTCCATTGGGAATATGAACGGGAAAATATCGGTGGATTTAGACTGGAAAGAAAAATCAACACTGGGAACTGGGAAATCGAGAAAGATTTAATTGATAAAGAATTGAGACACTTGAGCGTCCTCTTTGAAACGTCTGTTGATTCCATGGACATTGATTTTCGAATGGCGGCATATGCGGGACCAAACCAATCTGCCTACGATACCACTATCATCAGTGAGGATGCCGTTACAATAATATCTGTTGATTATGATATAGAATCAATGAACGTTTCTTGGGAGAAATATCAACTTGATGATTTTGATTATTATCAAATTCTTTATTCTGAAGAAATAAATGGCACAAAAACTATTGTAGATACAATATTACAGATTGACTCAACTTCATTTTCATTAGATGTATTTAGTCCATTGCAGGAGAACTGGTTTTGGTCAAGAATCGTGACTAAAACAGGACAGGGATTTCTTGGAGAGGGTAGGACAAACAATATTAAAACAGCACCCAATCCTTTGGATATAGTCAGTGTTGATTATGATTTGGATGAGATGATAATCTTTTGGGAAGATTCTCAAAATAGTTCAGGGAAAATTATTGGGAAATCCCCTTTGAGTAAGCGCAATAATTATATCAGTGATTTTGAATCGTATGAATTGCTTCACTCATTATCAGAAACAGGTGAAAAAACTGTGGTTGCGGTTGTTGAGGATGAAAATCAAACATCATACCAGGTATCTGAGTTTGACCCGACACATGCAAATTGGTATTGGTTAAGAGTAAATGATTATTGGGGCTTGAGCTCCACTGGCAATGGTATGACACACGATATTGATGAACCTCCTACCGCGGTAAATATAATATCAATTGAATACGATATTTCGCCTTTACAAATGACAATTTTATGGGAGCCCTCCCAGGATTTGGATTTTACATCCTATAAAATACAATATTCAGATACTGAAACTGACGTAAGAACCGATTTGTATACTCTATTAGAGATCAATACAAACTCGTTTGAAATACAGGAATTTGATCCAACCGTTGAAAGATGGTATTGGCTGATAACCACAGACCATTGGGGACAATCCACAGACAGTGATGGGTACATGGTTTATGATGAACCTCCATCTCAAGGGATGCTCTATCCAATAATCTATGAGAACGGTTCACTCTTTATAAGTTGGGAACAGAATTTTGATGAGGACTTCTCATATTACAGGTTATTGGAGTCAGGGTCAAGTTACATGGATAATCCAGATTCTATATATGTCACAGACAACAGGAGTGACACCACTTTTACAGTGTCAGGCATAGACACTCTTAATAATCGATATTATCAACTAATTTATGAAGATATATGGGGATCTCAAACACCGACCGATATAGAGGCAGGTGTTACATATACACATTTTTTTAAAACATTTGGAGGCGAAGATGAAGATGTAGGTTATTCAGTTCAACAAACATCCGATGGTGGTTATATCGTTGCTGGATATACAAATTCTTATGGCAGTGGAAGCTATGATGTATTGTTATTAAAAACAGACTCTGATGGTAATAAACTATGGAGGCAAACCTTCGGAGAGGGGTATGATGACAGAGGATATTCTATACAACAAACATCCGATGGTGGTTTTGTTATTGCAGGCTATACATATTCTTTTGACAGCGATAGCTATGATATGTGGTTGTTGAAAACCAATATTGTTGGTGATACTCAGTGGACCAAAACCTATGGAGGCACTGGGACTGATAAAGGCTATTCTGTACAACAAACATCCGATGGTGGTTTCATCATCACGGGCTATACGAAAACTGACTCTAAAGGATTCGATATATTTTTAGTGAAAACGGATTCTAATGGTAATCAAGAATGGACCAAAACCTATGGAGGCACTGGGACTGATAAAGGCTATTCTGTACAACAAACATCCGATGGTGGTTTTATTATATCAGGAGTTACTACCGCCGAATATGGTTTTGATATAATGGTGGTCAAAACTGATCCAACTGGAGAGGAAGAGTGGAACCAAGTTTTTGGGAATATTTTGCATGATATGGGATTAAGTGTTGACCAAACTCTTGATGGTGGTTTTGTCGTTGTAGGATATACAGAAATATTTGGAAGTGGAGATGAAGATGTATTGTTGTTGAAATTAAATGCTGATGGTAGTCCAGACTGGGAAAAAACTTTTGGAGGGAATGGAATTGATCATGGGTACACCGTTAAGACGATTGATGATGGATTCATGATTATTGGATTTACGGAATCATTTGGTGCTGGGAACAAGGATGTTTGGCTTATTAAAACATATGCTGATGGTAGTCCAGACTGGGAAAAAACTTTTGGAGGGAATGGAATTGATCATGGATATTCTGTTCAGCAGACCAATGATGATGGATTTATCATAACGGGGTATACCAAATCAGAAGATGGTAATGTTGATATATTACTAATTAAAGACCATCCTCTTGGAGTTACTCAATTTGATTATTAACCATTCTAAATAATCAATAATAAACCGGTTACGGTTTTAGGGACAAAACTGTAATTTTCATCATGGAATCTATGAATATTAGGAATTTTTGCATTATTGCCCACATTGACCACGGAAAATCTACTCTGGCAGACCGCCTGCTAGAGGAGACCAAAACCATTTCCAAAAAGGATATGAAAGCCCAGGTATTAGATAGTATGGATTTAGAGAGGGAAAGAGGAATCACTATAAAAAGTCATCCGATTACATTGCAATATTTTCATAGTGACGGGGTCAAGTATACATTGAACTTAATTGACACCCCAGGTCACGTGGATTTTTCTTATGAAGTTTCACGCAGTTTGGCTGCATGTGAGGGTGCACTACTTCTTGTGGATGCGTCTCAGGGAGTAGAGGCCCAGACCGTCAGCAATACATATCTTGCACTGGAAAATAATCTGGCGATCATTCCCGTTATAAATAAGGTCGACCTACCAAACGCCCAAATAGAGGAAGTGAACCAGCAGATCCAGGAGTTGATCGGCTGTGATAGAGATGAAATTATTTCCATCAGCGCTAAAACAGGAGAGGGAATAGATAGAATATTTAACGCTATCATTGAGCGAATCCAACCTCCTGAAAACAATATTGATAATCCAACCCGTGCATTGATTTTTGATTCTGTTTACGATAACTATAGGGGTGCAATTCCCTATGTCCGTGTATTTGACGGCAATATAAAACCAGGTATGACCGCATCTTTTTTTTCACATGGTTTTACCTATGAAATAACTGAGGTGGGATATTTTGTACTAAAACAGGTCCCCCAACCGGAGTTGAGAGCAGGGGAAGTGGGATATGTCCTTGCCAATATTAGGGATATTGGCCACATTGAAGCAGGTGAAACCCTCACCGTAAAACAAAAATTATCAGATACACCTTTACCAGGTTATAAAAAAATGAAACCTATGGTATACTCGGGCCTGTATCCAGCCGATACAGAGGACTATGATCAGCTAAGAAAAGCCCTGGAAAAACTACGATTGAATGACGCATCTTTTACGTTTGAACCTGAGACAAGCGAGGCCCTGGGATTTGGATTCAGGTGTGGATATCTTGGGCTGCTCCATATGGAGATCATCCAGGAAAGGCTTGAACGTGAGTTTGAACTATCTCTGGTGACCACATCCCCCAATGTTCGCTATAAATTAAAGCTGAAGAGCGGAGAAAATATTGAAGTGGAATCACCCGCAAATATGCCATCACAGGGAGAAATAGATGTTATCTATGAACCGTTTGTTGCTGCTGAGATACTTACACCAAAGGACTATATTGGTGGTATAATGACCCTGTGCCAAAAAAAACGAGGTATATATAAGACCACCCAATATCTATCATCGGGGAAGGCCCAACTACTCTATGAGCTTCCGCTAGGTGAGATTATCTTTGATTTTTATGATAAGCTTAAATCGATCTCCCGCGGTTACGCATCTTTTGATTATCAGCCACTGGAGTTCAGAGAGGGAGCACTAAAAAAGTTGGAGATACTGCTTCACGGAGAACCTGTAGATGCGCTCTCCACTATTTGCCATGGTGATGATGCCTATCACCGTGGGGTTGCCCTTTGCAGTAAGCTAAAGGAATTAATTCCTAGACAACTATTTGAGGTCGCAATTCAGGCATCCTTGGGGAACAAAATTATTGCACGTTCAACAGTAAGGGCTATAAAGAAAAATGTAACCGCCAAATGTTATGGGGGCGATATCACCAGAAAAAGAAAATTATGGGAGCGTCAGAAGGAGGGAAAAAAACGAATGAAATTAGTGGGGAAGGTCGAAGTTCCACAGGATGCATTGTTAGCCGTCTTACAGCTTGATAAGAATTAAGTCCAGCTCATATTGGTTGGAATCCAGGAAGCCGATTTATAGCTTTATCCTTTCTCTCCCACTTATTTTTTTATACGAGGCAGGCATTTTCTTAATCAGTTCGGACGATCTGCCAGTGCTACGAAATGGGGCAGATGTTTTGATCCGTAATCTTTTAGAATCAATGGGACTGCTGGGTATTTATTCTACAGGAATCGTGCTTTTTATTGGATTTTTTCTTGTTTTATTTCTGCAGAGAAAAACACTGATGGGAACGACATTTAATAAAGAATTCCTTCCTCTTATGATATTAGAGAGTCTTTTGTGGGGATTGTTTCTCTATATTTCAATGGGAGTACTCCGTCAAAGTGTTTTTGCTAACCCCTCCGGGAAGATATGGTTTGGACAGATCGTTATGTCTCTAGGGGCAGGGATATATGAAGAGATATTGTTTAGACTCTTACTCGTAACTATTATTTCAATAGTTCTTAAACTAATTTTCAATTGGAAAGAACCTATATGCCAATTTTATTCCATTCTTATTGCTGCCTGTTTGTTTTCATTGTTTCATTTTGTTGGTGTGTATGCGGACACCCCCGATATTTCTCTTTTTTTAATACGTTTCTTCGGAGGATGTTTTTTAGGGTCCCTTTTTCTATTGCGGGGTTTTGGAATTACCGCCTACACTCACTGCTTATATGATTTCATTGTTGTGGTGAACCTCACAATCTGAACCATAATAAATTTTGGTTAAAACTGTCAATTACTCTTTCAGCTACAATTAACTTCAGCGTAACTTTTTGCTTTGCAATACAATAAAAATGGTCACTTATTTCTTATGTGTAATTCTTTTTAGTTTATCCGTTACAGGTAATTTTATCAATTCTCTGGCAATTATCTTTTTTCCTGAATTTCATTATTCAGATATTTTGGTGCAGAAGGACAATATTTTATTCAACATATGGAAGGAAACGTAATTCAATGTGGCCTGTAATATATGATTTTGGTACATTCTCCGTTTTTGGAAGAGAGATACATCTGGCAATATATTCTTATGGATTTATGCTTGTGGTGGCATTTTACACTTGCTTTTTTTTACTTCAAAAAGAGTTCAAGAGGATAGGGAAAGATATTCAATTAGCTTCCGATATCGTTTTTTTTGCTGCGCTAGGGGGAATAGTTGGATCAAAAATCTATTATCTCATTGAAAATTTTGGCAGGGTGTTGGATGATCCGAGCGGAATGATCTTCAGTGGTTCAGGGCTGGTATTTTTAGGTGGATTAATGGGGGGAACTCTTGGGGTGACCTGGGTTATTCATAAACATAATTTAAATTGGTTAAAAATGAGTGACATCGTGGCACCACTGTTGATTCTCGGTTATGGAATCGGGAGAGTAGGATGTTTTTTTGTTGGAGATGACTATGGTATCCCTACCCAACTGCCCTGGGGAATAATTTTTGAAAATGGTTTACCACCTACAACCTATCATTCGTTCCAATTCAATTATCCTTGGATAAGCTTGGATGGATATGACCCAGGTCCACTTTCGGTTTACCCCACCCAGTTAATGGAAACAGCTATAGCATTTTGTATATTTGGTTATCTATGGTCGCGAAGAGAAAAAATAAGTTTCGATGGACAGTTATTTTTTATTTACTTGATCTTAGCAGGTTTGGAGCGGTTTTTTATTGAGTTTATTCGGACAAACATTAAATATGTTGCTGGACTTACTGGATCTCAGGTCATCTCAATCTTTATGATTTGTATCGGGGTGTACTTTTTACGATTCAATAGACAGGTTAATGAACCAGAACCGTCTGGTTAATTTAGTTTTTCTCTTTTTCATTTTTGCCTCTGAAATAAAGGGTGAGAATCTTCCATTTATATATGAATATCTTCCCTATCCTTCGGAATTTATAGAAACAGATTTCCGTCCGGATAATCTCCAGATTGGAATAGACGGAAGAGAGTATATGATGGATACTCAATCAAAAATAATATGTGTTAAAGAAGGCAAGGATATAAGATGGGGTGGCGGATTTGGATTTGAAGACAATGAATTCATCACACCAGTTTCTTTGGCATACTCTAATTTATCATTATTTGTTCTTGACCAATCTCAATCTAAGCTCACTGAGTTTGATTCTAATCTAAATCTGGTCAGATCTTTTGTGTTGGATATTAATTATCCTGAACTCATTTTGTTTAACCACTTAAATGAAACCATTATCTTTTCCAATTCGGAGCACGCTCTTTTCAGATATAGATTTGATTTTAGAGCTGAGGAAACTGTGATTGATATAAATCAATATCCACAGATATCTGGGGATATTGTGAACATCTATATTAGTAAAAATGGAGCCATCGGACTATTGACCGCCAATCCAGATGTTGTTTTTCTTTTTAATTTATCCGGACGATATAGTAGGTCAGTTATACCACTCATTGATGACCCCAAGTGGTTGTTCACAGTAAGCGGAAGGTGGATTGTTTTTAATGGGTCTGGTTCATACTATTTTCTTGACCCTTCAGAAGATATACACAGTGTGCCTATTCATAACATACATTTTATGATAGAAAAAAACAGTATACTCTATGCATTGTCCTCTGAAGGGTATTACAAACTATACTTGAAGGAATAATCATAAAATTTGGAGACTGTGCCTGATAATCACAGCGCCGGTTTTACTATTGTACTGAGCTTGGCTGTATTTTTTAGCTTTAGCTCGGCAAAAAATACCGATTTAATGGTGGATACATTGATTATTTCTCATCCAGACCAAGTTGTAAACATGGATCACCCTTTTATAATCGATACGACATTTTTCCTGTTTCATAAGAGTACACTTATTGATTCATTTCTTTTAGATCCCATTTCAGGGAAATTGATTGTAACAAAACCATTTAAATATCCTGCAATATTGGTTGCAACCTATCAGGTGCTTCGTGATACCATTCCATTGCAGGTTGGTCCAATATTTTATTCCTTTCCCCACATTGATACATTGACCATAAAAGAGAGAAAGGATAGGGTGCTATCCACAAAAACTCATAAGTCAGAGATTAAGACCTCTCCTGTACTAACAACAGGTACCTTTTATCGAAATGTTAATGTAAGCCCTTTGAGCGGAACAAATTTTTCAGGGGGAATACGATTATCATTGAATGGAAAATTATCAGATGATATAACAATTTCAGGAGTATTAACAGACCAAAGCATGCCATTTCAATCAGAAGGCTCTACTCAAACCCTCAGTGAAATTGATAAGATATATATACACATAGAACACCCACAATTTTCTGTAACTGGTGGAGACATATCTTTTAATAAAAGCTATGGTAAATATTTGAATATAAGTAGAAATATGATTGGTATAAACAATAGCTTTAAAGTAAATAAGTGGAGCGGTGACTTTACCATTGGAGGGGCAAAAGGAATATATCATTCTGTCCTGTTTTTTGGCACTGATGGAAATCAGGGACCTTATTTTTTAACATCTAAATTAGGAGATCGAAACATTGTAATCATTGCCGGGTCAGAATCTGTGTGGATTGATGGTGAAAAATTAACCAGGGGAAGTAGCAATGATTATACCATTGATTATAACAGTGCCGAAATAAGCTTCTCACCAAAGAATCTGATTCATTTTGATTCTGAGATCTACATAGAATACGAGTACTCTGATTTTAATTATGACAGCGACTTTCTTGGGGGTGTATTGCGATTTGATAAAAGTGGTAAAAAAAATATGTCCCTCTCGTGGATACAGGAAAAAGACAAGTTTACCAATGAGAGTGTTAGGTTAAATGATGCGGAGAAAGATTCCCTCAACGCTATCGGTGATGAAGAATTTATTTTATCTACTGCCACAGCAGATAGCTCCGGTGATTATATAGTTCAAGATACCATATTTGTTTACATGCCAGGAACAAGTAATATCGATAAATATTCGGTTCGATTTTATTATGATGAAAATGGAAATTATCTGAGAAGGGTCTCGCCCGATGGCACGCTTTTCTATGAGTTCATTCCGGATAATATCAAATCCACGTGGGACGATTATTACAGTCCCATAAGAAAAATTTCCAAACCAGCTAAAAAGAATTATTACCATTTTCAAGGGAATTATCCTGTTTCAGATAAGGGATACACCAAAGTTGAGTTAGCCCTATCACAGACAGATCTAAATACCGAATCTCACATTGATGACAGAGATAATATAGGGTTAGCATATAATTTTGGGTTGGGATGGAAAAAGATTACAGTTTTCTCGGGAATAAGTTTAGATATTGATTCTAAATATTGGCGAAAAGAGACACAGTTCAGCTCCATAGAAAATGACCGTGATGCCAGTTTTTATACAAAATGGAATATCACAGACCTGCCAAAAGGTTTTGAAGAAATGACTGAAGGTAAATTAACTCTCAACCTCAATAAAGATGGAATTTTTAGAACAACCATGGCAGAGTATAAAAATCCGTATACCGTGAAACAGCAATTATTTAGTGAGAGTGAATTTTCATTTAAATATATTCCTGAGGTAAAATCAGAGCTGAATTTAGTCAGTTCACCGACAGAGAAGTTTTATAATTCAGACAATCAATTGGTTTTGCTATCTGGAAATTTCCATCCTTTTGTAGAGTTAGCTTTGGAAGGTCTAAAAGAGAAATATTCATTTAAACATATTAAGGGGGGGATTGCCTGGGATACAAAAAATCGGAAAATAAAATTTAGCTACGGAAGTAGAGATGACTTTATAAACAAGGAAGGGTCCAATATTGTGAGCCAAACGGGTGAGCTAAAGATCGAACAATCGAACTATTCTGGATGGAACGGAAAATTGCACTTGATCAGACGAAGCGTAGTTTCCTATGCAGAAAACCCAGATTTGGAATATATTTTGGGTGATCTAAGGATGAGCTATGGACAGAGGTCAGGCTCAATTAACTGGGAAGGATTTTTCAGATTGGAAGAATCGTTAACGGAAACAAAAACTGTTGTCTATGATTCTGTAGGTACAGGATTGGGACAGTATCGATATGATCCTGAATATGATGCCTACTTCTCAGATCTAAACGGAGAGTTTATAGCCTTCACAGTTCCCACAGGTATTCGAACACCGTCTACACATTTTTCCAGTAGCCAAACATGGAATTTTAGATTCCCCAAAAACAGACTCCCTATGTTTCGCTATGGTAAAATCAGAATTAATTCACGAATAAATTTTCAAGGTAAAGGTTTTGGTATTGATAAGTTTATTGATCTTAACATGGATGACTCATTGACCCAATTGGCAAAGGTGTCCCTGAAAAGTGAGTATATATTCAGGCCGTTGTGGCGTGGGAACAAAGGAAATATATGGTATATTTTTCAGAAAAATTTAAGTGGTATCGATCCACGGGGCTCACGCACTCAACAGGAAAATAAGTTAGGAGTAGAGTGGCAAAAAGCAATAAATGGGCGGGTTCAATATGAAAACTTGTCTACCATTGGGCAGGCAGAAGTAATCTCACAGTATAATACCGGTGATAATCGAATGCTCTGGTCAGTTTGGACTGAGAACGGTATAAGCACTGCAATAGGTAATACCCATAATTTTCGAATTTTATCAACTGTCGGCAGAGCAAACGGTGAGCACAAGGAAATATTTTATACATCTGAGGCTATTGGTCTGAAGACGAACAGCACCATTTTTTTTGGTAAAAAAAACAGAGGTGAATTTTCAATGGAGTGGACACAGATATCTGTCTCTGATCCATCCATCAGCATACCTCCGGAGGCATTTCATGGTTTGTCAGAGGGCACTTCATTTACTTGCAGTGGACAGGGCAGATTTTCTCTTGGAGAGAATGTTTACCTGCAATTAGATGTCAGATTTGTGAATAATAAACGATATAACAATTTGATCAATGTAAATGCAGAAATTCGTTCCCATTTTTAAATTATCTCAAATCATCATATTTGTTGGTGTGATTTTTTCCCAAGATTATCTTGTGAAGACCTCGGACGAGTTCGAAGTGGAATTAGATTCGTCTTTAACCATAACTCCTTACCTAGAATCTCTTTTAAGTTCAAGGCATTCATGGGGAGATCTGTATAAATTGACGGGATTTAAGCAGGGAAATCCGACAAAAATTAGCTATGACCTATTTCATGAAAAAATGTTTATTGACTCGCTCTTGATATTATCTCATGAAAATGTGCATTACAGGACCCTTAATCGTTTTTTCAGACCTCTTAGAAAAGTGCAATCTCTCAAGGAGTTAAATACTTCCGTTCATCAACTTCAAAGGAGTAATTATTTTATTGGATCTGGAACGAATGTGATAATTGCTCGTTATTCTGAGAGAAAATTATTAGCTATGGTTGACCCGGAGCTGCACTTTGAAAACCATTTTAGCGGCATTTTAGGCATGTCAAATGAAAAGAGTACGATGGCCCTGAGCGGAGATATACAGTTTCATTTTGAGAATCTCTGGAAAACTGCAGGAATAATTGATATTCGATTAAAACGCTGGAAAGCGGAATCAGAGAAATTATTCTTATCTCTGGAGGAACCTTTTATATTTCATCTGCCCTTCGGAGCTAAGTTAGAATACTACTATGAAGTGCACGAAGGAATGTACATCAAAACTCAATCATCTTTAGGCATTTTGTCATATGGGCAGATCTTTGGGAAGTGGGAATTTACTGGAGTGAATACACATATAGAACCCACTGAGGATGGACTTGAAAAGGGATTAAATATTTTAAAGGAACATTCCTTAAGGGTATCACATTTAATCGGTGTGCAAACACGGGAATGGCATCCAAAGCGGGGATTGAATATGAATACAAAAATGTCGCTGGGGAGACTTTCTGTAAGAGATAAATCGTACGCTACAGGGGAGTTAGACCATCAAGCTGTTCTGGTACACTCACTCACAATAAAATCTGGAATAAAACATATAATTAATTTTATGGGAAGATGGAGCAGCAGAGATTCACTGGAATCAAGTCAATTGATACGCTTTGGTGGGAACGACAATCTGCGCGGGTACAGAGAAAATCAATTTTTCAGTGAGTGGGTTGTTATACCATCCATAGAGGTGTTTCACTACGTTACAGACAAGTCTATATTATCTATTTTTATAGAAGGGGCAGTACAAGAAAATTACAGACCTTTTCCCTGGAACTATGGATTCAGTTTGGACCAGGATAATTCAACCAACCATATTACCATCAGTTTTGCTTGGGGAAGAGGTCAATCATTTTCCCAAGGTAAAATCAATATAAATATTGTTAATATTTTATGATATATTTTCATATTTATCAACAAATCACTGTCTTTTTGTATTTAACTATGAGAAAAAGATATTAAAATACCTACTTTACAAATGTTAATTAATTTAACCAAATAGGATTCATGGGCCAGTTTAAATATTATGCTATTATTATTCTTTTTCTATTTTATTCCTGTGATATATATAGGGACTCCATTGGTGCAGATAATGAGCTTATGGTTTTAGCATCTGATAAACATAAGGAATCAGCAGTTTCATTCCTTGAAAAGATTTTTAATGATACAATATTTACTCCGCAGCCCGAACCTGTTTATAAAATAAAATTTGCTAAACCAGAAAAATTTTCCAAACTGAAACGGCAATCCAATCTTGTGATTTTATCTTTAGGAAATGACATACGGACTGGTGGAACAAAACTAACAAGGAACCTTTTAGGTAAAAAAAAGTTTTTGGAGACCCTATCAGGTGATAACCATATTATTCTATCTGAAAATCAATTTGCGAAAAACCAACTGTTCATGATAATAAGTGCTCTAGATGAACAATTAATGATGGAATCATTAGATGGCCAAGAAAATTGGATTAAATCATTATTTGAAGAGAAATATGACCGACGTCAGAAGAGTTATTTATTTCGTGATGCAAGACAAAATGACTTTGAAAATAAATTAATGGAAAATTATGGCTGGAACATTAAAATTCCATGGGGCTGGGAAAAAATAAATGAAGCCCCTGATTCGAATCTTGTGTGGTTGGGAAAGGAATTTCCCTACCAATGGTTTTGCGTTTCATGGAAAGAAAAAACAAATACCCTTGATTCTTCATCCGTTGTGGAAAAAGTGTTTGAATTTCCACTTGAGATATTCAAAACCATTCAATTTGACAATTATATGTTTAGACTTTTAAGAGGCGATGGTAGATCATGGTATGATTGGAAAGCAACCGGTATTTGGGAATCTATAGATGAACCAAAGGGGGGACCATTTTCACTGTTTTTCAAGTTTGATGAATTAAATCAGCGGGTTTTTATAATAAACACATTAATTCACTATCCCGGAGAAAATAAAAGCAATTATATGAGACAGATGGAATTAATGTCTTCCACAATTAGATTTGAGAAAATAAATTGAAAAGAATATTAGTTACAGGTGCGTCAGGACAGTTAGGAAGGGCTTTCATACGAAAAACAATTGGGAAATATATTGTGCTTGGGACCGGAAGAAAATATTTTGACTTCTGTCCCTTTAAAAAAGGAGATATTACTGATCGAAATTTTATAAAGCAAACTGTTGACGGTTATATGCCTGATGCTATAGTTCATTTCGCAGCGATGACAGGTGTTGATGAGTGTGAACAAAATCACTCTGAAGCGGAGAGTATTAATACAGCATCTGTCGAGCAGATTTTAAATGAATTTTCTGGTTATTTTATTTTTATTTCTACTGACTATGTATTTGATGGAAAGGATGGTCCCTATTCGGAAAAGGAGAAAACAAATCCAATCAATGTGTATGGCAAAACAAAATTAGAGGCGGAATCAATTATACGTTCGCACAGCCAAAAGTGGCTCATTTTACGCACCAATGTACTGTTTGATTACACTGATTGGACAACCGCGAGCTTTGTAAATTGGGTAGTGAGTTCTTTACGAAATAGAAAATCTATCTCTGTCGTTTTAGATCAATTTAATAATCCTATATGGACAGACCATTTAGCGCAAATAATATATTCTCTAATGGAAATTGATGCCACAGGTTTGTATCACTCTGGAGGTATAGACTATATTAGTAGATATGATTTTGCACTAATGATCGCAAAAAAATTCAAATTGGATTCTAGTTTGGTATCGCCAATAACAACCAAAGCGTTGAACCAAAGAGCATTACGTCCACTAAAGGGAGGATTGCGAACCGAAAAGATAACAGATGACTTTGGGATAATACCTCCATCAATAGATGAAGCTTTATCAGCTATATCGGGATGTACATGCTAATTGTTATTATCTCACCCATTACATAGTGAAAATGAGAACATTGCACAAAAATCCTGAAGAGAGATCTAGTAAAACTGAAGGCACAAGTACACATATAGATTCACTGGTAGTTGAGAAAAGCGAAATATTTTTACAATTATTAAAATCTAATAGTTTTAAAAACCATAATATTCAACAATGTCAGATAGTCTAATTATTATCCCTACATATAATGAGAAAGAAAATATCGGTAAGATTGTTCATAATATATTCTCTTTAGAAAAATCCTTTCATATTTTAGTTGTGGATGATGGTTCGCCAGATGGAACAGCCAATATTGTAAAAAATTTGCAAAGTGAATATTGTGATAAATTACATATTCAGGAACGCACAGGAAAGCTCGGCCTTGGCACGGCATACATACACGGTTTTAAATGGGCATTAGAAAAAAAATACCAGTATATTTTTGAAATGGATGCCGATTTTTCTCATGATCCAAATGATTTAACCAGACTTTACAATGCAATTGTTTTAGAGGGGGGTGACCTTTCAATAGGCTCGCGCTATGTTAAAGGAGTAAATATTGTAAACTGGCCAATGATGCGGCTTTTGATGTCATTTTTTGCCTCTAAATATGTAAAGATTATAACTGGGATGCCAATACATGATTCTACCGCAGGATTTAAATGCTATAAACGAGAGATTTTAGAAACTATTGACTTTGATGAAATTCGGTTTGTGGGTTATGCTTTTCAGATAGAAATGAAGTTCAAAACATGGAAATATGGTTTTAATATTGTTGAGGTTCCTGTAATCTTTACAGACAGAGCTGAAGGAACATCAAAAATGAGTGGTGGGATATTTTTTGAAGCTGTTTTAGGTGTTATACAAATGAAAATAAACAGTTATTTTAAAAGTTGGAGAAGATAAATTATTATGCATACCCCAAAAACTACTGAGTTGTGAATACATTTCCAGTTTATTATTATAAGCGATATTTATGGTTTGATGATTACCGATCCAAAATATTTTTTAGTTAAATAATTATTTTTATTCATTTACTGATAATACAATGAGTTATTATTTAGATTTCGAAGAACCAATTAGAGCTCATGATGAAGCAATCAATCTATTGAAAGCAGAATCATCACTAACTGTTCAGCAAACAGAAAGTTTAAAGAAGTTAGAAGATAAAAGGGAAAAAGAGATTAAGTCAATTTATGCAAAACTCACTAATTGGCAAAAAGTACAATTAGCTCGTCATCCTCAGCGGCCTTATACTTTAGATTATCTTCAAAATTGGTGTCCGGATTTTATAGAACTTCATGGAGATAGAACTTTTCATGATGATCCGGCTATCATCGCAGGTATAGGAAAAATTGATTCCCTATCTGTTGCTATTATTGGACAGCAAAAGGGACGAAACACGAAAGAGAACTTATTCAGAAATTTCGGAATGATGCGTCCGGAAGGATACCGAAAAGCATTTAGAATCATGAAACTAGCGGAAAAATTTAGCATACCAATCATTTGTATCATTGATACACCCGGAGCTTACCCTGGAATTGGTGCGGAAGAGAGAGGACAAGGACAGGCAATTGCAAAGAACATAATGGATATGGCCTCTTTGGAAGTCCCGATTGTAGCATTAGTTATCGGAGAGGGCGCCAGTGGTGGAGCATTGGGAATTGGAATTTGTGATCGATTTATTATGCTTGAAAATACATGGTTTTCTGTTATTAGTCCTGAAGGATGTGCTTCCATCTTATGGCATGATTCCTCGCAAGCTGAGACTGCGGCTAACGCGCTGAAACTCACACCTGAATCATTAAAAGAAACTAGAATTTGTGATCAGATTATTCCGGAACCTTTGGGTGGTGCACATAGGAATTGGGATGCAATATTTGATACTGTGAAGGTAGAACTCCTAAATACTTTTAAAGAGTTGGATTCAAACACCTCAGATAATCATCTAAAGAAGCGAATTAAAAAATATAATTCGTTAATTAGCATGGAATAATATTTTTCGTTTAAATTAAACTTCGTTTTTAATTGAATAGAAATAGTTTTAAATTTGATAAATCACATAAACTCATTTATTTTGTGGAGATTAATGCATGATACATTTTTCATTTAACAGTACTCAATTTATTCAAAAAGGTTTTCTCTTCCTTCTCTTTCCAATTTGTTTTCTTTGGTCTGAGGAAATTGCCTATAAAGAGTTGGAGCTGGAGCTTGATTTAGAATCGAGATTCTTGGGTCGACTGGAGAGGATAGTTGGCAAGGAAAGAGTGATGCTTGAAGTTGATATCACCTTAGAATATAAGGAGGTGAAATCTAGTGAGCCTCAGCTCTCGTTAAGAAGAGTTTCCGGATTACCTTCTCGCCCTGCTAAACTCCCCGGTTTTGCACGAATATCTCAGGATATTTCTGAAAAGAAGAAGGATAGGAAGCTTGAAATGACTGGGATGATGGTAAAATTAATTTTAGATAAGAATTTACCCAATGATGTAGTAGAACTTGCGAAACAAGTTATTTTAGGGCACCCTGTGTTTAATTCCGTTGCAGGCGCTGACCTGAGGGTGGAATCGGTGAATATGGTGGTCACTCCAGATATGTCACAAAGTTTTAAAAAGCTAGCTGATGGTATGAACCGATCCATCGATAGTCAAATTGCGACAGATAGTTTAAGGTTGATTTACGATGAGAAAGAGTTTGCTTTAGCCTCAAATGAAATGAAAATTACAGGTATAGCGATTGCCGGGTTTGGATTGATTCTTCTCGTGGGTGTTTATATTTTGTTAAATGGAATTAATAAGATTGTTGGTCAGCAGGAAAAAAGTAATGAGCTTTCTGTGAATTTAGCTGCACCAGCTGCGCCAGCCGCTGTCGCTGCGGAATCTGATAAAGAAATGAACATAAGTATAAATCATCCTATTGAATTGCTCCCACCACCAGATACCGAGGAGAAGGTTGATGTAGCCAGACCTTATTTACCTTTTGCATTTATGCGGCAAGTCAGCAATGATGATTTGTGGAAAATGTGTAATGATGCTCCCGTTAAAACTCTTGAAGTATTAGCAAATTATTTACCACCTGAAAGAACTGCATGGTTATTAAATCAATTAGACGATGATAGATTAAAACAAGTCTCAACAGATTTAGCATCCGGGCAAGTTTGGCCAAGAGCGACTGTTGAATCTGTTAAAGATGAATTTCTGGATAAATATAGACAACTGATTAATCCTGATGAAATAAGTGTTGGAGGTGTAACTAATTATGCTTCATTACTTACGTCTTCTTCTCAGGTCAGTACCTTGTCCGATCGTGTTCTGGACCTAGTTGGTGAAGGAACAAATGGAGATTTGAGAAAACAAGTATTTCCCTTTAAAGATATTATGGAAGTAAATACGGATGATCTAAGGTCTGTGCTACAGAATATTGATAGAGGTGACATTGCTTTTGCCTTGTTTGAACAGGACGAGGACCTCGTTGAAAAAGTGCTTGGTGCAATGGAACCCGATATGGCAAGAAGTATAAATAAAAGGATGAATTTACTTGAAAGTATCTCTCCTGATGTCATATTTGGTGCTCAACGAAGAATTATAAATGCATTACGGCCCATTGTTAGTGGGGAGGGCGATAAGAATGCTTAATCATTCATTTAAGAATCTTTTGCCTGTGCGAATCATTTTTATCCTTATTGCGTTTGTATTTTTTTACGGATGCGGTGCAAAACAGTATGGGATGGAACACGTAGACCCAGATACATTTGAAACATTAAAAGAAATGGGTGAATATTACGATTGGTGGTTAAATAACTTGAAGGATATGAGGGCGGAAGATTTGAAGAAAGCTCAAAAAGTTCTTGATGAAGAGTTGACTAAAGCTGGAAAATCCGCAAAGAAAAGATCCAAACAGATAATGAATAAACGGGAAAAATTGTTAGCGGATTTTGAAGAAGGTATCGAAGGTTGGAAGATAAATCGGGCAGTCAGAAAGAAGTTGATACAGATTGGAATGGAAAATTTAAAACAGGATTATGATAATCAGATAGCAGAACATGATAGAAAATTGCAGCAAGGAATAGACGGAGAGGCCGACCGTATAAGAAAAAATTATGAGACCCAGTATTTTGCTGAAGAAGCAGAAATGAATTCAAGACTGGAAAAAGCAAGAAATTTAATTTATGACCAAAAAGACAGGATCTCTAGTAAGGGTGAAACAACAATGTTAAAGGCCCAAATACAAATACAAAAAAGAGATATAGCACAGGTAGAGAGAGAAACCGGTACACTACAAAATGAAATTACATCATATAAAAATAAGGGGCAGTTGACTGAATCAAGCGCATTATCGGCCTTTGATTATATTAACTTATCGGCAGAATACTTTTATGCTAATGATTACTACGAGGCTATGATCGCTTGTAAAATGGCACTGGATATTGAACCCAATATGTATGTCGCACTGGCACAATTAGGCTCTGTATACTACATGATGGAATACTATGAGGATGCCATAGATATGTATGAGAAAGCATTGGAAATAAATCCTGAAGCGACAGACATTCAGGTGGTACTAACAGATTTAAAAGCACGAACAAATTAGAGAAATAAATGAAGTATATTAAAATAGTTTTATTCACTTTCTGTTTTACTCTGTTTTTCGATACTGTTTCTGCTCAGGAAACTTCAGATTCGAAAAAATCAAAATCCTCTGTTAAATCAACAAAAAAGAAAAAACGCAAGAGAGGCAGAAAAAAGACTCCCAGACTACTTTTAAAGAAATTTTCAAGAGATAGCATAGCAATTGAAAAGTCCTATAAAAAGGAGCTACTAAAAATAAAAAGATCCCGTATACAGGGCTTGAGAGATGCAAAAAAAGGATATACTCCTGAAGTTAAGGCTGAAATTGAAAGAGATAATAATACGCTTGAGGCACTGGTTCGGGACAGCGAACGATTGATGAAAATCCTAAAACATAATATCATTTCCCTGGAATCTGGATTGAGTTTTTTAGGTGATGATCAGAAAGTCCAAAAAGCTAAAACATATGACCAAATTTCCCAGTATGAATTCGACATCCAACTCTTAGATACAACAGCAAAAATGATTAGAAAGGGAATTGCATTAGATTCGACTTTGACACGTAAAGTTATAAAATCTAGAGCAATGACCCTCGAACTTTTTGAAAAACATAATGAGGTGTGGACCGAAACACTTTACAACAAGAAAATTGATATACTAGACAGTAAGTTTCGTGAACGGATGAGAAAAACAGAAGAAAAGGTAAATTTTATTTTGCGAGATGTTCATAAGAGCGAACTGGCACGAATTTCTGAAATGAAAAATCGCTATGAGGTACAGTTGTCACCTCTTGAGATAGAAGCACAAATTTTACAGGATAGTTTAGATCTATTAGCTATTCAAGCATTAACAGGTGATAAAACACTTGATAGTTTGTATCTCAGAAGAAAAGAAGTCGAAAATGATAATGTTAATTTGGGTCATAAGCTAAATGACCTTAGAGGTGGGATAGGTGGGGCTACTTTTAATTTTGTGACTCTTCTTTTACAGGAAGCTGAAGAGGCCTTAGAATCTAATGATATGAACACAGCAGAGCAGAAATGTTTAACAGCAATATCACTTGCTCCAAAATATCCCAATAGTCACGTACGGTTGGGGTCAGTATATTTTGTTATGGGAGAAGATGAGAAAGCAAAGGATGCTTGGGTTCAAGCTTTAGCGTTACAACCTGAAAATAAAGATTTGAAAAAATTTATGTTTGTTCATGGTTTGTTTTAATTTATAATTATTGATCATTAGTTGTAAATGAAAAATTCCACCTGATATTTGGTGGAATTTTTACATACGAAAGACAGGTGCTATAAAATCTTGAACAGATTTCTGTAATATTGTTTTTAGTCCCTCAGCAAGGTACTTTCTCGTTCGAACAGGTTCGATCACACCATCATCCCAAAGTCGTGAACTTGCATAATATGGATGTCCTTCTTCTTCGTACTTGTTCAATATTGGATTTCGAATATCTTTTTCCTCATTTTCTGTCAGGACCATTCCTTTTGATTCTAATTGTTCTCTTTTGATAGTAACTAACACATCTGCTGCCTGTGATCCTCCCATGACAGAAATTCTTGCATTTGGCCACATCCATAATAAACGAGGTTGGTAAGCTCGGCCGGACATTGCGTAATTACCTGCTCCAAAACTTCCTCCAATGATAACAGTTAATTTAGGGACATTTGCAGTAGCGACAGCCTGAACCATTTTGGCTCCATCTTTTGCTATTCCACCAGCTTCAGCTCTTTTACCAACCATAAAACCCGTAATATTTTGTAAAAATATTATTGGTATTTTTCTTTGACAGCATAATTGAACAAAATGAGTTCCTTTTAGTGCAGACTGACTATATAGGACACCATTATTAGCAATAATACCAATAGGAATTCCATGTATTTGTGAAAATCCTGTTACAAGTGTTTTTCCATATTCAGCTTTAAATTCATGAAATTTTGACCCGTCTACAATTCGTGCAATAATTTCATGAACATCAATAGTATGCTGATTATTATAATTAATAATTCCATATAATTCTTCTTTATCATAAATAGGTGATTCAAATATATCCGGAAATAACTTATTTGATTGATTTATATTTTCGAAAATATCCTTACAAATCTGTAAGGCATGTTTGTCATCTTTGGCAAAATGATCTGCTACACCACTTTTACTTGTATGTAGTTCAGCACCTCCTAATTCTTCAGATGATGATATTTCACCAATGGCAGCTTTAACCAGCGGAGGACCTCCAAGAAATATTGTTCCAGTTTTATTTACAATTATTGATTCATCTGACATAGCTGGAACGTAAGCTCCTCCTGCGGTACAATTTCCCATCACTACTGAAATTTGAGGGATATTATTTGCAGACATCCGTGCCTGATTATAGAATATACGTCCAAAGTGATCTCTATCGGGGAATACTTCATCCTGTTTGGGTAAATAAGCCCCTCCACTATCAACTAAATAGACACAAGGAAGATTATTTTCAAATGCGATTTCTTGAGATCGTAAATGTTTTTTCACAGTGATAGGGTAATATGTTCCTCCTTTAACAGTCGCATCATTTGCAACGATCATACATCGGTTTCCATGAATTTTTCCTATACCTGTTACAATTCCCCCAGAAGGTAGAGGTGACTCATAAAGATCTCGACCAGCTAAAGGAGAAAGTTCTAAGAAAAAAGAGCCTTTATCTAAAAGCAAATTGATTCGATCTCTAACTGTTAGTTTCCCTCTATTTATATGACGATTAATAGAATCAGATGAACCCATCTTTTCAATTTCAACAATAGTTTTACGAAGATGATTATTGAGTTTTTTATTATTTCTATAATTCTCAGAAAATTCTTGAGAATTAATATCGATATTTGATTTTATAATTTTCATGATAATTGGATATTTGATATTGCTGAATTTATAAATATTCCAGCATCATCTAGTTTTGCTTTGTTTATGCCAGTAGAAAAACCTAAGTCATTGATTATTGATACAGCTTTATGAGATGCAATATTCCCTTTTGCCCCAGGAGAAAATGGACAGCCACCGATTCCACCAGTAGAAGAATCAAAAGTTGTAATACCATTGTTTAGACCACACCTGAGGTTATCTTCTGCTTGTCCAAATGAATCATGAAAATGAAGCGCAAAATTTGACGGATCAAATTCGGTGAATAATATATCCATTAAATATTGTACACTTTCCGCTGTAGCTTTACCAGTTGTATCACTGAGAACAAATTCTCGAATTATTTCGAATTGATATAACTGGTCTATTATCAGTTTTACCATTTTAGGTTTTATGATACCAGTGTAAGGACAATCCCAACATGTTGAAATATACGTTCTAATTTTAATATCATGTTCCTGAGCATAATCAATAATTTCAGAAATTTTTTTGATGCTTTTATTAATAGAACAATTTGTATTTTTCAAGCTAAAAATTTCACTAGCAGCAGTAATGACAGAAATTGAATTTATTCCATGTTCTACTGCTCTTATTGCACCTTCCAAATTAGGAACTAGAGCAGTATAAGTTATTGACTTATTGCGTGTTATATTTTTTGAGACTTCTGAAGAGTCCGATAATTGTGGTATCCACTCAGGATGAACAAATCCGGTAATTTCGATTTCAGGAAATTGAGCTTCACTCAATTTATCAATGTATTCAATTTTTATTTGGGTAGGAATCGGAAATTTAATACTCTGGAGGCCATCCCTTGGACCAACTTCTACTATTTTAATACTATTATTCGTTTGACTCATTATATTCTAAAAAGATAAAAGAATTCATAAAGTTTTCAAAATAGCTAATTGCTTATCAGACTTTTAATGGTTTGATATTTAATTCTATTTAGGTTATCACAAAAGGAAAATTATAATATGTTATAAAAATAGTGAACCTATCAAAAAAATGAATTTCTCAATAATATATTATCAAAAATGAAAATTTCGATTATCTAATATTTCTGCCTCTGCTTTTTGATGATCCAACCATTCACTAAAAGCACGATTTTGTTTTTGGTTAACTATACTCGAACGAATGCCATCCTTTTGAATTTTGAATTGGTTGGTATCCAGTTCAGCAATTTCCATTACGTGAATAATTGCATGACCTTTAGAGGTTTGTAATGGTCCAAGAATATCTCCTGGGAGTGCACCCAATAAAGCTCCAACGATATGATTACTTTTCCCAACAGATTCAAAACTGCGGTTCAATGTTTTAGAATCACTTTTAACTCTCTCTAAATTATCATATTGGTCTACTAGTTCATCTATAGTCATTCCATTATTGATATTTTCCATCAAAGTTTGAGTTAAAACTTCAGTCTTTTCTTTAGTTATTTTATTTGTCAAATCTCTGGTTATACGGGTTTTAACTTCGTCAAATAGTTTTACACCTGGAGGAGAAATTGAATCAAGTGTAGCAACAATATAATATTTATCATTTTCTAAAGGATCTGAGACTTCTTCAAGTTTACTATTAAAAGCGAATCGAATTGCACTTCGGAAAAATCCTATTCCAGAAATAAAATTTCCATCTACAGCCAAATTTTCTGCAGATTGTATTTCAACTTGATGGGTATCTACTGCAGTATCAAAACCATAATCTTGAGCATCATAACTAAACAAAATAGCTTTTCTTCTTAGCTCATCCAATGTTGAAGGGCTGGAATTGATTTTTAATAATATATGAGCGGCATGAACTTGTTCTTCCTCAGCTTCATTTTTTTTCTCAAATACTTTAATAATATGATATCCAAATGCCGACAAAACTGGACCTACAACTTCATTAGGTTTAGCGCTAAATGCTGCTTCCTCAAATGCAGGCACCATCTGACCCTTTCCAAAAAATCCAAGGTCACCGCCTTTACCTGAATCAGGATTAACTTGATTGCTTGGGTCATCAGTATAAATGTTTGCCAATTCAGCAAAATCTTCTCCCGCATCAATTTTAGATTTCAGTTCAAATGCTTCTTCTTTAATCAAGATTGAATCATTTTTAGAAGGATCTTTTTTCCAGACAATGTAGTTCAATGTACGTGTTTCACCTTTTTCAAATTCGTTCGATCTGCTATTGTATTCAGTTAAAAGCTCTTTATCAGAAGGTTTAAGTGAATCAGAATTAACCATAGCATTTGTTACGTGGACAGCTTCTATGGTATATTTAATATTTCTTTTGGTAAATTCACTTATGACCTCTTGTTCTGTTGCAGATATGGAAGAGAAGAGTATTTGACGGAGTTTATAATCTGGTATATAGGTATCTTTCATAAATTTCTCAAGTGGCGCCCATTCATTGCCTTCTGGGCTGGAAATAGCCAAGTCATATTTTACTTGATCAAATTGTCCTAAAGTTTGAAATTCAGGATTAGATTTTAGAAACGCTGGTGGGTTATTTTTCATATGATAAATAACTTCATCATCGGTTGCTACAATCTTTAATTCTTTAACTTTTTGTGCTACTAGATAATCTCTGATAATACTGTCCCATACCTGTTTACGTATTTGGTCCAATTTCCTGGAATCAACGGTTTGTCCCTCTGCACGTGCTTGGTCTGCCCGATTACCCACAAGTCGGGAAAAAGATCCTGGTGAAATTATTTCTCCATTTACCGCACCAATAGCAGTAGATGGATCAATTCTTCCAAATAATTGGTCGAGAATGTTTGCGCCTCCCACAAGTCCACCAACGGTCATACTCAATAAAAACATAATGAGCAATCCCCAGAGGACGATATGCATGCGGTTCCGCATGGAAGTCATTAAAGCCATGGTATATTTTCCTTAAATTTATACATCACAAATGGGTGCGAATTTACCGAAATGATAAGTGTGAAACAATCGGAAGCATTATTCATCTTTGCATGGGATATGGTGAAGAAAAAAATGATATACATTTGATAGATTTGTATTAATGAAAATTATATTCCTATTATTTTATATTACAATTGCGCCGTTAACATATGGTGTGGAACTCACTTTAGAAAATATATATAAAAATGACACATTTCATACTAAGGGAATGGGGAAGTGGAAGTGGATTCCAAAAAGCAATGATATCTTAATTTATGATAAAGCTCATGGTGATTCTCTTAAATCTTTTCATCGGGTTGAAATCGGAACAAGAGATACTACCACATTTATTTCTTCGGAAAAATTAGTGTTTAAGGATGATACGTTTAACGTATCATCCTTCTCTTTTGACAAAACCGGTACTAAACTGCTTTTATTGATAAATCGTAGTAATATATGGAGACATTCATATTCAGGAAATTATTTTGTATATGATTTATTTAGTGAAGACCTCATTCAAATATCAGATAAAGATTCTCAATTAAAAAATGTAAAATTTTCACCGGATGGGAGAAAAATATCTTATGTGAAGGACGATAATAACCTCTATGTATTTGATTTTTTATCTCAATGGGAAAAACAACTTACCTGGGATGGCTCCGAGACTATTTTAAATGGACATTTTGGTTGGCTTTATGAAGAGGAATTTGGTGGATATGATGCTTACCGATGGTCACCAGACAATAAGTATATATTCTTTTTTAGGGAGGATCAGTCCAATGTAAAACAATTTCATTGGTTGGATGAACAAGAACAATATCCAAGGTTAAAGACTGTTTATTATCCGAAAGTTGGAGAAGATAATCCTGTAATGAAATTGGGTATTGTAAATGTCAGAAATCGAAGAATAAAATGGTTTTACAATGAACCAGAGGAGGATTTGTATTTCCCAAGAGCAGCATGGCAAAATGATAAAATTATTGTTTTCCGTTTAAATCGCAAACAAAATCAATTGGATTTAGTTCGTTTTGATACACGATATCGAAAGGGCGAAATTCTATTGACAGAAAGGGATTCGTGCTGGGTTGATATTCACGATAATATTAGAATTCTCAAAGATGACTCTTTTATTTGGACATCTGAGCGGTCAGGATATAACCATATTTACCATTATGACAGAAATGGTACAATAATAAATCAACTTACCCATGGTGATTGGGAAGTCCGGAAAATTATTGATATAAATGAAAAAACAAATATTATATATTTTACTGCAACCAAAGTATCTGAATTGGAAAATCACTTATTCTCCATCTCATTATATGATGGGAATTTAATCCAGATTACACAAGAATCAGGATGGCATTCAGTATCTATTTCGCCGACAAAAAATAGGATAATTGATTCATGGTCAAACATAATGACTCCCACAACTCATTTAGTGAAAAATATTGATGGGAAAAACATCAGTGCAATATCGAAACCTGATAAGAGCAAATTTGATAAACTGTATTGGACCTATCCTGATTTTATAAAAATACAAACATCTGATGGTGTTTTTCTTAATGCAATAATCACATTACCGTGGAATTTTGATAAATCGAAATCTTATCCAATTTTAGTATATACCTACGGACTTTCTGGTTCCCAAACTGTAACAAACCGCTGGAGTGGAAGGACCTATTTATGGCATCAATATATGGCAAAGAATGGATTTATTATTTTTTCTATAGATAATCGTCAGACAGGAGGAAGGGGCAAAGCATTTAAAAATTTGGGCTATGGTGATTATGGAAAATATCTTATCCGTGACCATATTGAGGGAATAAATTATTTAGGAGGCTTACCTTATGCCGATACATCCAAAGTTGGAATCTGGGGGTGGAGCGGAGGGGGTTATGCTACAGCACTGGCTTTGACAAAAGGTGCAGAGTACTTTGATGTAGGTGTGGCTGTTGCATCAGTAACAGATTGGAGGTTATATGATACTGCATATACAGAACGTTATATGGGTTTACTTTCTGAAAATGAAGCAGGATATGATAGTGCTTCCGTTTTTTCTTATATTGACAGGTTTAAAGGAAATTTGCTATTAATCCATGGCACCGGGGATGATAATGTGCATTTTCAACATTCTATCCAATTAGTAAATAAATTTATTAAAGAGGGGAAACTAATTGATACGATGTTTTATCCTTCTCGGAATCATGGTATTTATGGAGGTAATGCATCTTTTCATTTACGAAAATTAATAACAAACTATTTTTTAGAATATTTGAGTAATTGATTTTTCAGAATAAATTCTAAATCATCTTTGTCTAATTTTTAATGAGTCACATATTTTTCACTAATCTATTAATAAACGAGGACTTCCATGACTGAAAAAAAGAAATTTGTTTTTATTATGCTGTTTATAATGACGTTTATTAAAGCACAAACATTTACCTTTGATACAGGACAGACTCAGTCCAATATAGAATTAGGCACATTTGTTGCTTTATCTGGAACCATTCAAAATATATCTGATGATTCACTTCAGCTTGCCGTTATAAGGACAGATCTTTCCCTTCCGCAAGATTGGAATACTCAACTTTGTTTCGGTGGTATTTGTTTCCCCCCCGATTATGACAGTCTTGCTACAACAAGTCCAGATGCACCCTTTTATCAGGGGCCCATTCCTCCAGATAGCTCCATTTATTTTGCAGTATGGTTCACTGCATTTTCTGAATATGAAGGCACAGCAACCGCTACCATAAAAATGTATGATTTGAACAATCATGACTATACACTATTTCAGGATTATATGGCCAGCACAGATAACTTTATCCTTGTCAATATCCTGAACGATTGGAATTTAGTGGGTTTGCCGTTAAATGTTGAGGATGCTGGATATTCAACGATTTTCCCCGATGCTATTCCCGGTACCTTATATGGATTTTCTGATACATATTTTCAGGCTCAGGATTTGGTTGATGGTACTGGTTATTGGCTTAGGTTTGAGAATACTGATATTGCAGCAGTATTTGGAGATAATATCAGTGAACTTAGCATTGATTTAAATGCGGATTGGAATCTAATTAGCGGTATATCAGATACGGTGGAGTTAGGTCA
>DASCRE010000317.1:0-3733 GCA_034408645.1 Fidelibacterota bacterium
CACAAAAGCACTAATTGGTAAATCATATGAAATAGTAGTTGACGAATTAAATGGATTGGGAAATGCAGGAAGCAGTGAAAAAGTCTGTGGTATGTCCAAAGATTCAACCTTCTTCAGAATTAGACTTTCAATATTTCCATCTAATGAAAAACTACCCTGTCCTTCTAAATGTAATCCTTCATTTGATGATAGACAGTAGAGCATCCAATTACTATTACAATCTTTAATATCATACTGAATAGGCAGGAACTCCCCAGAGTTCATCAAATCAATGGTATTCCCTTCAACAGTGTACCTACTGTTATTTATAAATCTAACATCAAAACCTCCTAAAGGAGGTTTTGGAGGAAGGTCAAATTGTACCAATTGATGTTCATCCATTAAACTACCAAAATAAAGGCGAACACCGTTGATATCCACAAAATTCAAATATTCAAATGTATCAATAGAAGAAAAAGATTTTTTATTTCTCCCGTTAGCCTCAAGAGTAACTATCCCAGGTCCAAACGCTTTTATCCAATATCCACTCCCCGGTATTAATTCATCAGCCGGGAGATATCCGTCATCATAAGTATAAATGGAATTAGGAACAATAACCTCATTTTCATCCACAATGTCTATAATCGAAATGGATTCTGACAAACCAGTGATGAGATTCCATCCTTCACTCAAGTCAATCCCCAGCGATGGGATTTGCCATCCAGAAATTGATGTTTCTCCAGTACCTGAAAACCTTAACCAATATCCATTGCCTTCTATTAGTTCAAAATCCTGTATATACGAGTTGTTCTCAAACTTGAACAATGTCCCTTCAATTGCATCTGGAAAAACAGAGAGATAATTAGAATTAGGGACATTCAAGGGAACACCTACTAAGTTCCATCCCTCATTTGTTTGAACAGTAACATCTTCCTGGGTCAGCTGATGATAATAAGTCCCATTTCTTAAATAATTGCCCCGAAAAATATTCCATGAATTATCTGAAGTCTGCCCAGTTTTTATATCAACTACAACCAGGTCATTGCTGCTACCCGCTACAATTTCGATATCCCCATCCAAATCCAAATCATCTATCATCAAAGAACTTGTAAAAGGAAAAGTAAAAGACATGGGGAAATAGTCCACAATAGATCCATCAAGATGGAAAGCAAATAATTGATTTCCAGCACCCGCAATAACTTCTGGAAGTCCGTCATTATCCAAATCTGAGAACACAGGGGAAACTAGAACATTTTCATTTATATTTTGAGGCCACCCATTGATAAAATTTCCCTGAATATCAATCAAATATAAATGGTTGTCATTGGAGCCAAAAGAAATGACTATCTCCCCATTCACTCCACTGGCAACTGCGGGAGAGGTCATTATATCACCAGAAGTAGAAATACTAAAACGGATAGAACCATCAATATTAATTCCATAAAAAACATCATTTTTCGAACCTAAAACAATGATATCCGCTTCATTTTCAGTAAAAATGATTGAATGAGCTATCTTAAATACTCCCTGGGTCTCTACAGGAAATTCCGGTGCAATTGTTGCATCATCATAAATTAAATATATATTCCCTTCCTGAGTTGCACAAACAATATCATCTTTAAAATTTGAGTTTAAATCTGCCAAGGAAACACCCCCTAAAATCCTCTCTGACAAGGGAATTGGAAACCCGGGAACATCAGAACCGTCAATATTTACCGCAAATATTTTTCCAGAAGTTGTATATCCTCCGAAAACAATTTCTAAATCTTCATCCATATCAAGATTGCCCAGTGCTGGTGTTCCCATGAGAAATTGACCCGCATCATATTCTAACAATTCATTTCCATTCAGATCAAGAACAACTGCTTTCCCATCTTTTGATATAAGAACAATTTCATTTTCACCATCTCCATTCAAATCTCCTATGGCAGGTGTCCCCCATACCTGATTATTCATATCATAGTGCCACCCAGGAAGGGGGCTCCCGTTATTGTCAATGGTGATAATTTGCCCCCAATATTCAGCAAGCAAAATTTCTTTCTCAATACCATCATTTCCTATCTCAATAATGGTAGGAGTTGCTACCAATTGATTATCCACTAGAACAGGAAAATTTGCTTGATTTAAAGATACATTCACCTGGAAATCATATGAATTTTCGTAGGTACCATCTTCATCTGAATCAGCGGTTATATTCAGTTGAAAATCATAATCCCGCAAACTGGCGTTGGAAGAAACAATTGCTGTGAATGGTGATGATATATTCGTATATGAATCGTTGGAATCTATGGACCCTATAAAATCATTGTCATTTAAAATTGTAATGGAGGGTTCCTCTGTAGACAAAGTTAGGGCAACATTGGTCGCGGTCGGCCAGGGAATGAGATTCTGAATAGTGACAAATATATCCAATTCCTCACCGGGATTCACAACACCATCTCCATCTCCAGAAACCTCTTCAAAATATGAATCCATCAATATAATATTTGGACCAGATAAACTGAGTGGCTCGATCCCCATGACCGCTGCCTGTCCCTGTCCAAATGTATATCCACCGGCAGAAAGATTAGAAAAAAGGAAATATCCGTTATAAGAACCACCCCACCCCCAGTTACAGTGAAAATAGTCATCCTCATACCCATCGATATTCCATGCGTGCCCTCCAGCTCCATTATTGTCATATCCTCGGTAAATCACAGGTCTCCCAAAACCCAGTTCATCCTGCATAATATTGATCCAGCTTGAGTTTGAATAGTCATTCTTCTCCTCAAAATGGATAGTGTTTTTATAGAGAAAGTGTTCTTCCATTGCAGACATCGCACAGGGATAATGAGTCCCTACCCAAGCACCAGAACCGCTGGGGCCATAGCCCATATCTATAGCAACACCTGCATGATACAATAAAAGTTGGGATGCTGATGTAGCAATGTTGTTGGGCATATCATCAAAATCATACAATGCTTCACCAAAATCAGCAAATAAATATCCATACTGATTATGATTGTAACCGTGTGATCCAAATCCGACATCAGGGTAGGACCAATAGTGCATCACTTGTACCATGGAAACCGCAACACATCCCACCAACGCATGTCCACCTGGGCCATCGGTGTCACTTGGACACATTAGGTTCCATGGACTGGGTTGATTAAACCGTGCTTGAATAAGGGGACCAACGTTACGGGTAACCGGCTCATCATAATTTTCATCCAAAACAGTAACCCATTCATTTTGGATTTCATTGTCCTGTTGAACGTCCTGTGAAATTGCATGGTTAATCTCTTTTTTATATTCTTCCAACAAATCGGTTAATTGAATTGGTATATTTTCTGATGAATAATCATATTCATAACTGTAGCCGAGAACAGGGTGAACTCTGTCATCTCCGGCAATCAGAACAAATCCACTTGGTTCAAAATCAACAGCATAGATCATTATTCTATCTTTATGAGATAAATGATGAATATCTCTTATCTTAAATTCACTATAATTGTGATTTGTTCTTGAAGAATAAAAGTTTTTTGCAGCTGTTTTTGCCATCTCTACTGGCACCTCTTTTGCCCATAAATGTATTGAGGTAAATAGGATAAGCCAAATTATTTGAACATTTTTTTTCATTTTTTGATTAGATTATATTAATTGTATCAACAATAAGTTATTCTTTTTTTAACATGGAAAAAGTTCCTAATGGAGACACACCTAGTAGCTTAATTTTGACTTAGTATACCCGGAATCTGAGGTTCCTAGGAGGTAG
>DASCRE010000318.1:0-2142 GCA_034408645.1 Fidelibacterota bacterium
CTATCCAGTAAGATTGTTTAAAGGAGATGGTGATCAGGAACGCCCCAGTCAAATTCAATTTGTCAATATATAATTCTAAAATAACTGAATCATAAAACAAAAAAGTCGGAGCTACATAGAACCTAATGACAAATCAACAAAAATATGACAGAGCATTTAAATATGCATTCTCAATTGATCAATGATAATCTAGGTCCTAAACAGGAATATGAATCCGTTCCAGAGTGGGATTCGATTAGACACATATCCTTACTGATATTATATATTGGTTAAAAAAATATAATGCTGAATATATTGATATGTATTCATTCGAGATTCCAAAAATATCATACAATTATTACAATTGAAGATTGTATAAAATACTTGGAATGTGGTAAAAAATGACCACAATAATTTTTTCTCTAATGTTGTAGTTGTATAACTGGATATTAATGTCTTAAAATCAATCACTGAATAGATTTACAATTAACGGAGACTTTACATTATGAAAACTACACCAATTACTGATAACTGGGGTGCAATCATAACACCAACAAAAAATAAACAACTATTAGAAATTAATCGAAACGAGATCATATCTCTTTTCGAACGCAAAGGTATTATACTTTTTAGAGGATTTGATTTAGACCAGCATGATATATTAACATTCACAAATCAGTTTACGGAAAGATATTCGAGACCTGATTACAGAAGGTCCTCACGATTCGAACAAGAATTTGTATTGGATGCTGATTATTGGAAGGACAGCTACAGGCCTTATGATATGCCGTTGCACAGCGAGACGACTTTTACCCCTGTTTGGCCAGAGGTCATTTGGTTGTATTGTAACGTGCCTCCGGCTAAAGAAGGCGCTACAACAGTGTGTGATGGAATAGAAATATGGGACCGTATGTCTTCAGAAATTAAATTGTTTTTCTTGGCAGAACCGGTTCTATATGTTGTTGAGATTCCTATCCCTGAAACTATAAAAGGGAAAGGAAAAGGTAAAAAACCTTGGATCTCTGATATGCTTGGTGTTGGTGGCTATCTGGATTGGGATGCAGACTTACTTTGCCTCAATGTGTTAAGATATGCTGCAAATAAAGCGCGCTATTCAGATAAATTTTGTTTTTCGAATCATTTACTCGCAGATCTTCATGATGAATTGCAAATCAAGGAAATAACCATGGCAAGCGGCAAGGCGATCCCAGAGAAGTTTATTGATGAAATAAAACAGGTTTCGGATGATATTACCGTTGACCATTCATGGCAGCAAGGTGATGTTGTAATGGTTGATAATATAAGATTTATGCATGGTAGGCGAGCCTTTGAAAAAGGAGATCCTCGAGATATACTTACAGTTCAAACCGCTCGAGCTAGCTTCGGATTTAGTTCTGATACGAGGCCCCATTGATTCATAGTACCCAGTCTAACTATCAGAATATATTCCAAATTGGTATTCGTTATTCTATAAATAAAAAATAAATTAGGAGAAAAATAATGGTACAAAAACAATATGATCAAGCTTTTATGACTGCTTTTGATATTGATGAATCGGCATTGGGACTAGATTTGAAGTATGAATCTATACAAGAATGGGATTCCATAGGCCATATGGGGTTAATCGCAGAGTTGGAGGACTCCTTCGATATCAGTATGGAAATGGATGATATCATTGATTTCAGTAGCTATGAAAAAGGGAAAGAAATCATAAAAAAATATGATATTGATATTTGATTCAGATTTTTCATTGTACTAATAGGTTTTATACAACTTGATTAGTACATTTCGCCCAATATTCAATAATACATATATTCATAGAACTGCAGTGTTATTGTAATATCAACTAAATATGTTTAAGAGAGGATATTTGTCATCAGATTAATTGATAAACCCCGACTCATGGAAAAATTGAAGAAATTCCATGATTATGTTAGGAAGAATAATGGCCAAATAGGTACAAAACAGAGAGGGATTGACCTGAACTTTAATAATGCCTGCAATTTAACATGCAAGTACTGTTTTACAAATTCACCCATAGGTGATCATGCTAAGGATACATTAGATATAGATATGGTTGCCAGTTTAGCTGATCAGGCTGATGAGTTGGATATATTCGAATTTGATTTACAGGGAGGGGAATTATTGCTTAGGCCTGAACTG
>DASCRE010000319.1:0-1702 GCA_034408645.1 Fidelibacterota bacterium
AATAGAAACCAAGGAGAAAGAAAAATGAGAAAAATCGTTAGTGGAATCGTTTTAATCGCATCAACAGTCCTTTTCGCTCAGGACTCTTTTAATTTGCATAGTGTAATAGTTGATAACCCAGCAGATACGATGTTATGGCAAGCCAGGACATCAACGGGACGTATTTCGGGGGCAAGAGGTGTATGGTCAGGATCCGATTTAGATCAGGATGGTCGTCAGGAAATTTGGGCAACCGACTATACAGATGGTGGAAAGGTACACGCCTTTGAATGGTATTATGGTGATACCCTGGTTCATGTATGGTCATCGGAAGCAACAAACTCAACATATTCAACAGGAACACGATGGGTTCAAACCGGTGATTTGGATGGTGATGGTTTAGGTGAAGTAATTTTCTTTGCAGGCCGTTATGCTTCTACTGACACTGCACAAGGTCTCTATGTTTATGAGTGGGATGGTGTATCTGATAACGGTTATGGTATGAAACCCACATGGCAACGCAATATGCATACCGTTTATGAAGACACCATAAGTCGGGTTCGTGTTGAACATTTTTCTGTAGATGATATTGATGGTGATGGTAAACAAGAAATTATATATGCCCATGATGATTGGCCAAGTGACCCTGCATTTGGTACAACATCTGCGACTCATGCCGCATACTCAGGTGATCGTTTTACAATTGCTTCAGTTTCAGGCGATATTGGTTCCAGTATTACACCGCCGGTGCTAAATGAAGAATATTCCATTTCACCAAGGGATGTAGATAAAGATGGGGCACGTAAAAACGCACTTGGTGGCGGAAGTCCGCAAAGTGCTATGATTGCGGATATGGATGGTGATGGTAAAAAGGAAGCCGTTTGTATATCATGGAATAACCTAGCCGTATTTGTTATTGAAGCCACGGGAGCAGATACTTATACACTCGGGGATACGACTTATCAGAAATTAGCCGATAGTGATGACTGGACTTTAGGTGCTGCAGTAGCTGACGCCGATAAAGATGGTAAGGATGAAGTTTATATTCCTGGGTATTATGATAAACGGTTATTTATTATCGCTGATAACGATGGAGAATCAACAACATTAACTTCTTCAGAATGGGCTGTGTTGGATACTACCTGGGGACTTGCTAGCGGTGCAGCTGCCAGTAATAATGCGTTTGGTGATCCTGCTGTTTTTATTGAAAAATCAGGGACAAATCGAGGAATTTCAATGTTTCAGTATACTGGTACTGGCACTGTTACTGATTCTGCAAATTGGACAAGAAGTGATTTTAAGAGAGATACACTCCAAACTGGTGATTATACGAAAATATTTGCCGGTTCAAATATAGATAGGGATTCATTTGGGGAAGTGATAGTAGCTATACAGGGTGTTAAAGACAGTTTATATGCAGGAACGGATACGGCAGAAGTAAATCCAACTTCAAACAGGGTAATCCTTCGAGTTTTGGAGTACAGCGGTAAAAGCACAGCTTTGAGTATAAAGGATATGGTGCTAATTACACCTGAGGATTATAAACTGAGTCAAAACTATCCCAACCCATTTAACCCAACAACGACGATTGAATATACCTTGCCAATCGCAAGCAAAATTTCAATCTCCATTTTTAATGTAATGGGGCAGGAAGTGGCCAGCATTATTCAAAACCAGGATAAACCTGCGGGTACATACCAGGTGACTTGGAATGGAATGGATA
>DASCRE010000320.1:0-1537 GCA_034408645.1 Fidelibacterota bacterium
TATCCGGAAATATGGGGGAGAGCTGGGAATATATTAATAATGGAATTAATGATAACAGTCTCCTCAATCTGTATATGGACATAGATGATTATCTCTATGTGGGAGGACGCCACCTCCATCGCAGCAGTCAGGATATCTCCGGAAATACAGCCGGTGATTTGAATAATGACGGCATCATCAATATATTGGATGTAATTGAAATGGTTTCTATCATACTTGAAAATTCTACCTATAATGAACTGGCAGATCTCAATAGCGATGGTTTGATCAATGTGGTGGATGTTATTCAGATCGTAAACATCATATTGACAGGTAACGAATGAAAAAGTTCTGTGTTACTATTATTTGTTTATTCCTGATATCAAATCCTTCTTTACAGTCCCAGGATTTAGAAGACTTGTCTTTCGGAGAAGACAATTCTCTAGATATAGCTACCTGGAATATTGAGTGGTTTCCAAAAAATGGACAAACTACAGTCGAATATGTAATTCAAATACTGCAGCAATTAGATTTAGATATATTGGCAATGCAAGAACTAGATAATAAAGATATGTTTGACCAAATGTTCAATGAGCTCACCAATTATACGGGCTACTATGAATCAGCTTGGTTTGCAGGACTGGCCTATATCTATAAACCAGACGTAGTACAAATCAATAACATATATGAAATATATACAACGTCACCATATTGGAGCGCTTTTCCACGTTCACCTATGGTAATGGATATGAGCTTTATGGGAGAAAATTATTTTATAATTAATAATCATTTTAAATGTTGTGGTGATGGGATATTGGATTTCAATAATGAATCAGATGAGGAAAAAAGAAGATATAATGCAGTTAATTTCTTAAAAGAATATATCGATACTTATTTATCTGATGAAAATGTAATTGTATTGGGTGATTTAAATGATGATATTGCAGAAGCGCAGCAAAACAATGTATTTCAGATGTTTTTAGATGATACAGATAACTATCTTTTTGTGGATATTGAAATTGCAAATGGCAGTAGCTCTAATTGGTCATACCCAACATGGCCATCACATCTTGACCATATATTGATTACCAATGAACTCTTTGATGAACTGGATAATTCAGATATTCAAACAATAAAAATTGATGAATATCTTGATGGTGGATGGAATGAATATGATCAAAATATTTCTGATCATAGGCCTGTAGCTTTAAAATTATATTTTGGAAGCTCGATAAATGGTGATGTGAATGGAGACGGAGTGGTAAATATTTTGGATGTTGTGGCTGCTATTAATATTGTTTTATCAGGTGAATATCAGGTAAGTGTAGATCTCAATGAAGACGGGTCGGTTGATATCCTGGATGTTATACTGATTGTTCTGATCATCCAGGGAGAATAAAACCTCAATCAGACCTCTGCCACCCTGAATGATGCACATTTTTTGATTATATTGTAAGCATTATGCCTACAATATCGTCTACGTGTAAGATTTTACTTTTTGTTACATATTTGAATGGGGTGAACTGCCCTAATATATATAAGCGGGTCAATACACAAA
>DASCRE010000321.1:0-2064 GCA_034408645.1 Fidelibacterota bacterium
CCAGGAATCATCCCCATCCAACAACTCCACCTAACAATGCCTTCTTCATTAGGTGTAAATTCAATAGTTTGTTCTCCTGATTCAATATCAAACTCTAATCCATATTTTGGGACTTGGATGGCATTATTACATCCAGTAAGTTCTTTGCCATCTATTATCCATTTAACAGGGACCCCTTTTTTCAATACAAATTTATCTGGACTCCAACCAGATCTATCCACTTTCATTCTTATCTCTTGATAATCCTCTTTAATAATTGATTCTCCTTCAAAATTTACATCTTCATTTCCATTTGCAGTTACAAAACCTACAATAGAAGAAATATCGTAACCTGTTCCAGTCAAAACAAGCCCATTGTTAATCATAACTAAACCAAGCAAAATAACAATAGCTCCAGAAGCTTTTAATATTCTGTTAGTCGCTTTACTTGATACCATACTTGCAATGTAACCAAAACCTAACATAACAGGTAATGTTCCTACTCCAAAAACAAATAATAATTTAGCCCCTTCGATGATACTTCCTGTGCCTGCTGCCATTATATAAATTGCTTGTAAAGGTCCACATGCTATCATCAACCCATTCAATAATCCAATCATTAGGGGTGTCGGATTTTCTTTGGATTTATTTCCCATAAATTTTAAGATGAATTTTGGTGTTTTAATCCTAATTTTTCTTAAGATTGGAAAAATATTAAGCATTTTAAGTCCGAACAATACCAAGAAAATACCTGCAAGTATTCCCGCAACCCCCCTCATTGTTGGGGTAAATGCAATTATTGATCCCAAAAACCCAAAAGTTGCACCCATTATTGTATAAGATAATGTTTTTCCAAATCCATACATTAAATGTGAATTATGGGAATATCTTTTTTCTTGAGCGTCTTTTGCAGTATAACTAACAATAAAACCACCACACATACTAATACAATGAAAACCAGTCAGGATACCTACAATAAATAATAATCCATATCCCATGTTTTGATTTATGCTGGGTAATTGTATTCCTTCAATAAAATTAAATAAGAAATATCCTATTATTATTATTCCGATAATCAAGAAGATCAACCCTAGAGGGTTATTTGTTTTTTGTTTTTTTGATTCATCAAGTATGGAACAAGTATAATTTTCTTCTTCAATCTTTGAGAAAATATTCTTTATATTAGTTTTTTTATCATTATAAATAACATAACCTTTCTCTGTGGAAAAATTAAATTTTGCTTCTTTAACTCCATGAACTTTAAGTGCTTGTTCTTTTATTATCTCAGAACAACTATCACAGGTAGTTCCCTTTGCTATAAAATATTCTTTTTTTAATGGCATTTATTCAATCTTTAATAGAAACACCTTATAAATATTTATGAAACTAGTTTCAATGCTTTAGAATAACTTTATTAGTCATCCCATGTCTTCGTCTTTCAATGATACCTTTATTTTCTAATTTATCAAGAATTCTAGTTATCCTTACTTTTGTAAATCCTGTTTTTTTGACAAGATTTGATTGAAAGATACTGCCATTCGATTTAAATAATTTATCTAAAACTAATTTTTCATTCTCATTAAGATTATTATAAATCCCCTTTTTTCTTTTATGTGGTGATTTTTTATTTAGCGGTTTATTCAAATCATTATCAGCAAATAGGATTAAATAAAGTCCAATTAATATTATAAAGCCCATAACCCCCATACTTATATTTGTTTGAACTTCAATAGTCCCCCACATTGGACAACTGGGACCATGAGAGCAAGAAACATTAACTATTTTATTTAAAGCATTATTAAACATATAAATAACAATTCCTAACAAAATTGAGAAACCCAATATAATATAACCTACAATTTTGTTTTCCATCATTTAAATTGTTAAATAGTTAATATATAAGATTAACCATTTAAATAGATATTTTACAAAAGTAAACCAGTCTCCAAGAATGCTTCATCATGATCTTCTTCATCATGATCTTCTTCATCATGATCTTCAAATCCATCACCATCATGATCATGATTTTTATGACCCAGTTCGATATCACATCCAGAAAAACCAATTAATAAAATAATCAAAACA
>DASCRE010000322.1:0-1744 GCA_034408645.1 Fidelibacterota bacterium
CAAATAAAGGAGAATAAAATGAAAAAATATTTTTACGTAACTTTCTTATTAATAACCTTGAATTGGGCTCAAGAGAGTGTAGATTTACTCTCATCAGGTGAATGTCCATCACATTATATTCTTCAACTAGGTCAATGCGAACCTGATGTTGATGTTGATTTTGATGTTGATGGTGTCCCTGACGCACTTGATAACTGTCCAAGAGTATCTAATGCGCAGCAAGAAGATTCTAATCAAAATGGCATTGGTGATGCTTGTGGTGATGATTGGATCCGTTTGTTCACTATAGCTGGGACTATCTCTTACTGGGATGGTAGCCGACAGGGAAACTATGCTCTGACAAATTCAAAAATTGCGGTTGGAGGAGGAATTACTGCAACTGGCGAGATGCTATTTTTTGCTCGAGAATCAATTACAGACAATACTGGTCAATATGAACTTTCTATTCAAGTCAATGAATCATCTAATGTTAACAGTGATATAACAGAAGTAGAAGTAATTATTTTACCACGATCCCAAACCGTAAATAGAGAGTTTCGCCTCCCGTCTTATTTATATAAAACAGATATTCAAATCCCTCTTTCAGCAAGAATCAACGGCTTGATTAACCAAGATTTTTTTGTTTATGCCCCAGGACATATAGTTGGGAATGCACAATTAATAGATATGGAAAGCAATCTAGGAGTACATGCTGGAACCAACATTACTATTAACTCTGCTAATTTTGATGGATCAAGAGATCATAAATCAACAGTAACTGATTTAGGTGGCAATTTTGATATTAGAAATATTAACCAAAGCCTAAGGGATATAGATGCGGTTTGTTGTGTGGTAGGTGAAAATGATGATGAATTAATTATCAGTCGAAGGTATAAAGGGGCAATTGACCCTGATTTAAAAATAATTCCTTTAGCAACTGTTTCAACAGAAATAATTATGGAAAGATTGTTTGCCTTTTGGAGAGAACTACTTGAAAAAAGCAATGAAGCATTTTCCATCTCAAAGTTTGAGTCATCCTTCAAGTATGGTAAGGAAGCATTGGATGAATTAAAAAATGCTAAACTGTCAGTAGCTCCTGATATAGCATTATTGACGGCAAATTTAGGGTCTATCAGTTTTGCCAATGGTCGTCTTAAAGATGCGCTGTCAAACTATAATGAGGCTCTCGAAATTCTTGAAAAAAATACTGTTAAGCCTGGTGTATTTAATATTTTAATTAACAGCAATAAAATGATTGTTTATGAAAAAATGGATAATATGGAATTGGTTGAAGAAACTTACAGGGAAATAAAAGAAACATTAGATGGAATAGATATGAAGTCTCCTGATTATTCTTTAAATATTATTCCTGAGTTAATTTTCAATATTCATCCCAGTTTAAGTGAAGATTTAGAAAATTTTTATAATAAGAATAGTTTTTTTGATAGCTTAAATGATTGTGGGCCAAATCAGCTTTTCCTAAACGGTGATTGTATTACACTTGAACTGAAAACTAAGCGCTAGGAAAAGATAGTACCTGTTTCAAAAGGTGGTGCAAACACTTATCGAAATCTCCAGTTGTTATGCGAGTTTTGTAATAGATTAAAAAGTAATAAGATTGGATAAATGAAACGCCTCTGGCTCATATCGTTCCTTATGATCACATCCTGTATGGATACAAATGATAAATCTATTACTCAAAGATTCACATTTCAAAATAAGTCACTTGAGTTTATCACAATTTCTGACGAATCAAAATCGGATG
>DASCRE010000323.1:0-2074 GCA_034408645.1 Fidelibacterota bacterium
CTTAAAACAGATCTTGATTTATCTATCATTCCAGGTAAAGATGTATTTGTAGAAAACAAGTTGTTGATTGATTACCAATTTTCTACAAAATATATTCTAACTGGAGGCGTTAAGCTAACTCAAGGAACTTACCCCTTTGGAAAACAGCTGGATATTTTCCCCCTCATTGATTTAAGCTGGAGTTGGGAGAAGTAATTAACAACCATTTTTCAATCAAATCAAATTAAATAGGAGTAAAGATGATAACAACCATTGATAATATTTTTGGGGTATTTGTAGGCTACATTGCAAAAGTCCTTTTCTATAAAATATTTGGAATTCCCTTTATTGTTCTGGTATTGTTAGTTGGAGCCATTACATTTTCATTTTATTTTAAATTTATTAATATTCGTGGATTTAAACATTCCTTAGAAATAATTCGAGGTAAATACGATAACCCAAATGATATCGGACAAATCAGTCATTTTCAGGCTCTTACCTCTGCTCTTTCAGCCACCATAGGTCTTGGGAATATTGCGGGGGTTGCCATTGCAGTAGCTCAGGGTGGACCAGGCGCTGTATTCTGGATGATGTTCATAGCTATATTCAGTATGTCGGCTAAATTTGTTTCAGCCTCTCTTGCACAAATGTATCGAAAGGTGAATCCTGATGGGTCAATCTCTGGCGGTCCTATGTATTATCTTGACCAAGGCTTGAAGGAAAAAGGGTTGGCTGGATTTGGAAGAGTACTGGGAATTATGTATGCAATTTTTATTATTGGCGGTGCATTTGGTGGCGGCAATATGTTTCAAGCAAATCAGTCCTATGAATTGGTAGCTACACAAGTTCCCATTCTGGCAGCAAACAGTTGGTTATATGGAGTAATTTTAGCAGGGATGGTGGCATTGGTAATTTTAGGAGGAATTGTTAGGATTGGAAAAGCCACAGAAAAAATTGTACCGGCAATGGTTCTCATTTATGTTGGAGCTTCCATATGGATTATATTAACGAATTTTGAACGATTGCCGAGTGTAATTAGCTCAATTTTTACTCAGGCATTTACTCCGGAAGCCTTTTATGGAGGATTTATTGGTGTTCTTGTAATTGGTATTAAACGGGCAGTATTTAGTAATGAGGGTGGTGTAGGTTCAGCGGCAATTGCACATTCAGCAGCCAAAACAGATGAACCCATTCGGGAAGGGTTAGTAGCTATGATAGGTCCATTCATTGATACTATTGTAATATGTTTTATGACAGCCTCAGTACTTCTTATTACCCTTGAAGATAATGCACTTCTAAAAGAATATAATTCAGCAAAACAGGAAGTATATTCTTCTGAATTAGTATTAGCTTCGGCAAATGGAATAGATGAAATTGCTAATGCTGAAGTATCTCTGGTGGAAGCTCAAGAAAGGCTTGGTGTGGCATCAAAAGGAGCTGAGTTTACATCTACAGCATTCAGTTCAGTATTTCCGTGGTTCCCCATAATATTATCAATTGTTGTATTTCTATTTTCATATAGCACCATGATATCCTGGTATTACTATGGTGATAAAGGTTGGAATTATTTATTTGGGGCAGGATCTATACCAATTTATCAGGCGATATTTTTAGGGTGTATATTTTTAGGTTCTGTTACTAAGTTAGGAAATGTCTTAGACTTTTCAGACATGATGATTCTTTCTTGTGCATTTCCTAATATTATTGGAGCATTCTTTCTTTTACCAGAAATAAAAACTAAACTAAATGATTACTGGTCCCGCTATCAAGCAGGAAAATTTCAGACCTTTAAATAGGATATTAATGAAATAAAAAAAGCCGCAGTAAATGCGGCTTTTTTTATTAAAACAGAAATGCTCGAAATTTATTTAATGAGCATCAGTTTTTGCGTTTCTGTAATTCCGCCAAATTCTGCCTTCAAAAAATACATTCCACTGGGAGAATTAGAAGCATCCCAATCAATAATATGATATCCAACAGAATACACTCCATTGGCTAAATCAGCAATTTCACGTCCGGTAACATCAAATACCTTCACTGAAACCAAACCATCACTTTCTATACCAAAAGTAATATTGGTTACTGGGTTAAACGG
>DASCRE010000324.1:0-10093 GCA_034408645.1 Fidelibacterota bacterium
TTCATTGAACTGATGACAACTGACAATCCTGTGGAAGTTGCATTAAACATGCATTCTGCATATTCCTGTGTACGCTATTTTGTCTACCATGACGTAGATGGGACATCTGAAAACTATGCTGTTCTGGAACAACAGTTTATCAGTGGTATCCAGTCTTATTTTGAAGGAGGATTTGAGAATTGGGACTATTTTATTAGCTGGACCTCTGGAACACCTGATCAATATCCTGAAAGCTGGTGGTGGGTGACTCATGGGGAGAATGTTATGGCTTTAACCTATGAAGATATGAATTGTGCAGAAGCGGGCCTGTATGATTCCACAGCAAATGCCATTGTTCGGGGTGTTTGTGATTACATTGAATTGAATTATATGAATATAGATGGAGAAAATGGAACCCATCCAATTGGATTATCCTTGGGTCAGAATTATCCCAACCCTTTTAACTCAAATACAAAGATCCAGTATACTTTATCTGAAGAAAATATTGTTACTATCATTCTTTATGATATAAAAGGCTCCAAGATTAAAACATTAATCAACAATCGCCAGACAGTAGGGGAAAAATCCATATTATGGGATGGGAAAAATGATGTGGGAGAACTTGTCTCTGGGGGTATGTATGTGTACACAATTACATCCGGAAATTTTAGTTCTACCCGTAAGACTATATTCCTGAAATAACACAAATACATAAATTTTGTAATTTTTTAAACCAATTCAAATTAAATCTTTTTATTCGGTATTTGGTTTATTCAATTTATTTTAACCTGATGTCACATTCCTTAAACCAATTGGTTGGACAGCTTATCATCGCTGGGTTTCGTGGAACCCAGGCAAATTATAATTCAGATATTGCACGATATATCCATGATTTTAACCTAGGTGGCATTATCCTTTACGATGAGGATATTGAGATTGGTGGTCGTGGGACACGAAATATCAGTTCCCAAGACCAAATCTGGGAATTAACGCAGCAACTTCAATCCTATTCTGATGATGGCCTTCTTGTTGCAATTGATCAAGAAGGCGGATCAGTGACCCGTTTAAAACCAGATTATGGGTTTCCTAAGCTTCATTCATGGCATCATATTGGTATTTTGGATAATTTACTTATTACTGAACAATTCGCACTTAGCATCTCAGATACTCTAAAAGTATGCGGGATCAATCTAAATCTTGCTCCTGTCCTGGATCTGAATTATGGAGCAAAAACCATTATTGGGAAGTCAAAACGTGCATTATCTGAAGACCCAAAAAAGGTAATCGAACATGCGAGAATATTTATTAATGAATTAAAGAAAAACAATATTATTTCATGCGGTAAGCATTTCCCTGGTCAAGGATCTGCATTTGGAGATACTCATGAAGGGATTACAGATATTTCAAAAACGTGGAACATTGCAGATCTACAGCCATACAGTGAATTGAATCAATCAGGTGATTTGGATATGGTTATGGTAGCCCATGTATTCAATAAGAAAATGGATCATAAATTTCCGGCTTCCCTTTCAAAAAATATTATCAACAATGTTTTGAGAAAAAACCTTGGCTTTAGGGGTGTCGTGATGTGTGATGACCCCAGCATGAAGGCAATTTCTGATAATTATAATCTTGAACAAACTTTTGAACTTATGTTAAATGCAGGTATAGATCTTTTTTGCTTAGGAAACAATTTGAGATATGATAAAAATTACATTTCAAAATCGGTCTTAGCTCTTTCTAATCTTGTTGAAACAAACAAAATATCAGAAAATCGCATTTATGAATCAATTTATCGAGTTAATGCATTAAAGGATAAATTCAATATTAATAAATGATTTATTATTTATATATAGCAAAAGTACAAAAGTCAAATTTCAGATAAAATATTCAAGGTTTCAATAAACTCAATATTACTGGAAACAGATTCAACAACTTAAAAATATTAATTAATCCAATTCAGATTAGTAATTAATCATTATTAAACTTTATACTGCTTTATTATGAATAAATACTTTTTTATCCCTTTAATTATTTTTCTGATATCCATTTATACCGGCTGTGTCGGTCCCAGACAGCTTTCATATCAAAAATCTTGGGCAGAGCTAACTCTCAAAGAACTTTCTCTACGGGAAAAGATTGCCCAGATGATGGTCTATCACATGAACATGCGTTTTCTGAATGAAGACAGCCCAAAATGGAAGGAAATTAAATTATTATTGGAAACTGACGGTATTGGAGGTATCCATATTTGGTTTGGAGATGTGGGAACATCTCTGACATTGCTCAACCAAATTCAGAAAATTTCGAAGGTACCGGTGATTGTGGATGCAGATATTGAATATGGGACTCAGAGACGATTTCCATCGGGTACAGACTTACCTCCCCTTATGGCTATCGCAGCAACAAATAATCCGTATTATGCCTATGAAGCAGGAAAAATATCAGCAATGGAAGGAAGGGCTTTAGGGATTCACTGGAATTTTTCTCCTGTAACAGATGTAAATAATAATCCTAATAATCCAATCATAAATACAAGATCATTTGGTGAAGATCCAAACGACGTGGGTAAATTTGCGGTGCAGTTTATAAAAGGGCTCCAGGATCATGGTATGTTAGCAACGGCTAAACATTTCCCCGGACATGGAGATACGGAAACAGATTCACACACAAGTCTTGCAACCATACCGAGTGATTCATCTCGACTATGGTCACTGGAATTAAAACCGTTTCAAACCGTTATTGATGCTGGAGTTGATGCGATGATGGTGGCTCATGTCCATGCTCCAGATTTTCAGCCCAATGCTAACTTGCCGGCAACACTTTCTTCATTTTGGGTGACCGATATTTTGCGAAAGGAAATGGGATTTAATGGCGTAGTTGTAACTGATGCAATGGGTATGGGAGGTGTTACTAGAAATTATTCTGACCCCTACGCTTTGATTCATGCTATCAATGCTGGATGTGATTTTATTCTTCAAAATTATAACCTGAAAAGGTCAATCGATAATGTGGAAGATGCTGTGAAGAGGGGAATCATTTCGGAGGAACGAATTAATGATGCCGCTTTAAAGATGCTTAAACTAAAAGAAAAAGTGAGCCTTCAACAACAGCGCTATATTTCTATGAATGAGACGAAGAAAATACTTGGCAATGAGGAATTCAGAGTAAGTGCAAATGAAATCGCTTCCAAATCAATCACATTGGTAAAAAATGATAATTCTTTTCTTCCATTAACTATCGGAGAGAAAGAAGAAATCATTGTGATTGATATTTATGATCATCCTAATAATCATGAAGAATCAACCACTACAAGAAAATTGAAACGAAGCGGTCTACCTATACGGTCACTGCAGGTGGACGAATCAGATACTAAAATGTATTATGAGTCGATTCTAAAAACTATACCAGATAATGCACCAATTATTCTGAATGCTTTTGCAAGTCCTTCTGCATGGAAAAACAGGATTTATCTCCCTACTCAACAGATGGAATTTATACATGCCTTAAATCAAAAATCACACAGACTTATTCTTATCAGTTTTGGAAACCCATATTTAATCCGGGGTCTTCCGGAAACTCCAGCATATATCTGTGCCTGGAAAGGAAATGATGTAATGCAAAATGCATTAGTTGCATCATTGCTAGGAAAAACCAATTTTACAGGGAAACTTCCCATCACCATCCCAGAAGTCGCCGACAGGGGGTTTGGTATTCAATTGGAGCAGGAAATGGTCAAAATTGCAACAAAACAGGCAACTCCTGGGAAATTAGTCAAGCATGTGATGCCCTATGAAATAAAAGCAAACAATTATGATTTACATTCATTTTTGAAGGAAGCAGTTTCTGATTCAGCCTGGCCCGGGGCAGTATTATTAGCCGCAAAGGACGGAAAAATATTCTTTCATGATGCTGTTGGATACCATACCTATAAGCAAAAAAAAGTTACACATAAATCGGATATTTTTGATCTGGCATCCATAACAAAAGTAGTAGCAACTACATCTGCTGTGATGAAACTCGTGGAATCTGGACAGCTTGATTTGGATGAAAAGGTTGTGACATATCTCCCCGACTTTAAAGGCAAACAACCGAAATATTTTCAACAGAAAAGTGAAATGACTATTAAGCATTTGCTGACCCACACGGCAGGGCTGCCACCATTCAAACAATATTTTTTAATGGATGGTGAAGTAAAAACACGTTTGGATAGTATATTTAACACGGAGCCAGTGATTGGCCTTGAAGAAGAAACAAAATATTCAGATGTTGGATTAATAACGTTAGGAAAAGTAGTTGAAAAAGTGAGCGGTGTTTCTTTGGATGTATTGGCAGATTCCCTTGTGTTTAAGCCATTGGGTATGAATACAACTTTTTACAATCCCCCTTCTAAAAAACTGAGCAGAGTTATTCCTACGGAGGTTGGTGATGGGTATAGAAATGGTTTAATTCATGGTGAAGTTCATGATGAAAACGCTCACAGTTTAGGCGGTGTCGCCGGTCACGCAGGCTTATTTTCCACAGCAGAAGATTTGGCCGTTTTTTCCCAGATGATACTGAATGGTGGGATATATGGATGGAAGCGGATTTTTAAGTTAGAAACTATCCAATTGTTTACTTCCAAAGCAAATGTAGTGGAGGGCAGTTCACGATGCCTTGGCTGGGACAGCCCAGATGGGAAAGCTTCAGGTGGAGTGTATTTGAGCGATAGCAGTTTTGGTCATACTGGCTATACAGGAACATCATTGTGGATCGATCCCGAAAACAATATGTTTGTCATTCTGCTGACGAATGCAGTTCATCCTAACCGCTCATGGAAAGACCCAAAATATTTTGACTGGCGGCAAAGGATTCATTCTGCAGTATATGAAGCGGTGGGGATTTTTGAAAAAAATCCAAATATTGAATTGAGAAAAAGATGGATAAAGGAATAGTGGCAGTATATGAAGCGTTGTTCGATGGCGTTTTTTTTATTTATTATATCCATTAACAGAATGAGGGTAGCGTGATTCACTGGATAGACTATTTTGTTATTTTCCTTTTTCTATCTGGGTTTTCTATCTATGGCATTTTGCAGAGCAGATCGAACCAATCATCTAAGGATTATTTTTTGGGCGGTCGCAATTTACCTTGGCCTGTTGTCATGTTGTCTATCGTTGCTACAGAGACCTCCGTTTTGACGTTTATCAGTGTACCTGGATTGGCCTATCGTGATAACTGGTTTTTTCTACAATTGGCTTTGGGATATATTATTGGTCGCGTTCTTGTAAGTCTGATGCTATTACCTCAATATTTTTCTACAGGGGTTATTTCCATTTACGAAGTATTGGGTAAAAAATTTGGAAACAATATACAAAAACTGGCATCAGGCGTATTTCTTGTTACCAGGGTATTGGCTGATGGAATCCGATTTTTAGCAACGGCAGTTGTGGTGCAGGTTGTAACTGGATGGTCTTTACCTTTAGCTGTGTTGATGATTGGGATTGTGACATTGGGTTATACTTTATTGGGTGGTATTCGGACGATTGTTTGGATAGATAGTATCCAATTCGTACTTTATTTATTCGGAGGTATCCTAACAATATTCTTCATTCTGAATCATCTTGATCATTCTTTTATTTCAATATTTTCCTCATTATCCTCTGATGGGAAAATAGAAGTCTTTAAGTGGAAGGGGAATCTGTTTGGTGACCCGAATTTATTTATTAGTGCGGTAATTGGTGGTGCACTGCTCTCCTTAGCCTCCCATGGTGTTGACTATATGATGGTACAAAGGGTATTGGGGACAAATTGCTTAGATTCTGCAAAAAAAGCAATGATTGGCAGTGGAATTTTTGTGTTTTTCCAATTTTCTGTTTTCCTTATGGCTGGTTCTCTTATTTTCGTATTGATGGAAGGAGTGGAGATTGCAAAGGATCGTGAGTTCACAACCTTTATTGTGAATTATTTACCAACGGGGTTGAAAGGAGTTTTACTCGCCGGAGTACTTTCTGCAGCTATGTCCACGCTCAGTTCTTCCATTAACTCACTTGCTTCTTCCACAATAAATGATTGGATGGGAGGGAAATCATCATTAAAAATATCTCGACTTATAAGTTTGATATGGGCTGCAATATTAATTGCCATTGCTTTATTGTTTGATGAAAGCGATTCAGCTGTTGTGATTGTTGGACTGCAAATTGCGTCCTTTACTTATGGCGGTTTATTGGGATTATTCCTTTTGAGTAAATTAAAACGAAATTTTCATCAGTTCAGTTTGATTACAGGACTGGTATTCAGTCTATTGATTGTTTTTTATCTCAAACAAATTGGTATAGCATGGACTTGGTTTATTCTTTTTTCGGTTCTGATTAATATTTTTACCGTATTTATTATTGATGAAGCAGGAAAAAGATTGGGAATATTTCATATCCATAGTTGAAGATGCACTTTTAAAACAATCGAAATGTTATGGAACTTTATTGGTGGGTTCATTAATTAAGTTGTATTATCCACATGTGACCTACTATCATTGTATTCTCAGGGTTGGGTAATAGAGTAAAGGATGGTTAAATTGCAGTTTAACTTCAATGGAAAGTTATTCTGGATATTTCAGTTATCTGTTTCTATTGAACATATTTTGAAATTATGAGTGCTGCAGAATTTTCTCATAGTAAAAGAATTGACTATTTTAGGATATATTATCTTATTAATTAATCTAACCAATAGATGTCCAAGACGACTATGTATGAATCCATAACCACAGACTTGTATTTACGTATAATTAAAATACTTGAATGAAATAATTAGCCAATTCAATGACTCCTCACTCAGTTTCAGTTATTATTGTTAGTTATAATGTAAAGCGATATGTGACTCATTGTATTGAGACAATATTGTGCTCTGATTTCATTGGCGAAAAAGAAATTATTGTTGTAGATAATAATTCCTTTGATGAGACGTCCCAGTTTATCCGGAAAAATTTCCCAGAGGTAAAACTAATTGCAAAACATAAGAACGTTGGTTTTGGGAAAGCAGTTAATCTTGCTGCTGAAAGAGCAAAAGGTGAATATCTATTCATTTTAAACCCGGATACAATCATACAAGAAAATACAATATCAACCTTTATAAATTATTTAAAAACACATTCTAAAGTTGGACTGATTGGACCCAAAATTATAAACTCAGATGGTACTCTTCAATTGACATGTAAACGTTCATTCCCGACTTTAAGTGTTGCACTACCAAAACTGCTGGGCCTATCAAAAATATTTCCACAGACAAAATGGGCGGGGAAATACAATTTAACTTATTTGGACCCTAATAAAATACATTCTGTTGAGGCTATAAGCGGTTCCTGTATGTTTATCCGTAAAACATTATTTCATGAAATAGGTGGTTTTGACGAACAGTTTTTTCTATTTGGGGAAGACTTGGACCTCTGTTATCGGATGAAACAAAAGGGACATGAAATTCATTATGTACCATCCACACAGATCCTTCATTATAAAGGTGAATCTGTGAAATTCGCTCCTTATGATAGTAGAGGTGCTTTCTATAATGCAATGATATTGTTCTACAAAAAACACTTTTCAAAAAATCAGAATATTCTGTTTCGTTTTGGGATTCGTTTTGGAATACAGTTTCACAAATTTATTTCATTCATTACCGAGTGGCGCTCCCAGATATTATCGGTTTTAATAGATAGCTGTGTTGTTTTCTTTACTTTTTTAATTACATTTTTTCTTAGGTTTTCAACTCTTGAACCGTTTTATATTTCTCATGGACTAATTCCAACAATATATATATTTATCTGGTTGATTGTAGGTGCCTTTTTTCAGCTATATGGACGATATATTCTCTCTTACTCAAGGGCAGTACTATCCGCTTTGACCAGTTTTTTTGTAGTTGTGGCTTTTACGTATTTCTTTAAACAATTTGCCTTTTCACGACTTGTTCTAATTGTAGCAACAGGAATTGTGACACTACTTATCCCTGGCTGGCGTCTCATTACACACTTTATTATGTCAAGGGGATATATAAATCAGATAAAAGATAAACATAACATCCTTTTCACAAAAAAAACACTGGTAATTGGTGCAAATAAGGATGGTATACAGATAGTAAAAAAAATTCATGGTCGTGTAAATTTTGGGCTTAATATCATTGGTTTTGTTGATTCAAAAATTGGGAAAATACAAGAGGGATTGCCAGTTCCTTTTCTCGGAACAATCGATAATATTAGAGGGATAATAAAAACACACAAAATTCGCGAAATTATCTTTTCCAATAATACACTTAAATACAATAAGATAGTTTCATTAATGGATAACACAAAAGATCTTCATCTTACTTACCGGATGATTCCTGAACAACAGGATATTATTATCGGTAAGGGATCCATTGAGGAAATTGGCGAATTGTCATTTATTAATTTTGATTATTCACTTTACCATCGAATTAATAAAGTGGCCAAACGATCATTTGATATTGCTTTTTCCCTTTTTTTACTTTTACTGCTTTCCCCTGTTATACTTATAAAATTATTAAAATATCCGACAGGAGAAATGACATTTTGGGGAGAAAATAGCAAAATTATTACTACTTTTATTTTTCATTCTAAAAATCAATTTATAAAAAAAATACCGCTATTTTGGTCTATATTAAAAGGGGACTTGAGTTTTGTTGGATCATCTATGGTTGAATTATCTGCAAAAGATCCTAAGTTGATTTGTACTCCAGGATTATCAAGCCTTAATAGTATAAAAAAATCGTATGTGAGTCATTCTTCCCGAAATCAATTTGATCGTTACTATGTTCAAAATCAATCCTTAGGTTTGGATATTGAAATTCTAGTAAGGACGATTTTAATTTATTTTAAGAGACCTGAGGATCCGTATGTTCCAGATTCGAGTCCAGATACTGGGGCATAACATTCTCTTTTGATATTGACGAAAATTACTGAAGGTAGCACGACTGATGATGAGAGTGTATCTGCCACGGCCATAATGGAATTTTTTGGTATATCTAAATGAGCCCTTACATTGATAAGAAACTTGATTAAGCGAAATATATTAGTTTCTTTAATCTTTTTAAACTCTCAAATTTTAAAAATTCTCTTCCTTAAAAACTTAAGTAAAATAGCAACCAATCCCCGGACGATATTTTTTTTCAAATTAGGACTTGAAAAAGTTTCTTTCAACTCATTCCATTGTTCTCTGATAACATTCCGATTGTAGTAAATAATGTATACAATCATTCCGAAAATATAAAGAAATACAAGAATAATGAATAATCGAATCATATTGGGTTCAAAATCAAATTTAATTGAGTCAAATTACAATGGAATTTATGCAGTTTGTAATTACTCGAACATATGAAAATTATTGTTTATGTTCCTTCTGTAATGCCAAACAAAAAACATTTTAAAATAGGAACCATATTTTTTCTGTACAGTTTTATCATCGGGTATGGGGGAATTGCATTAACTAGCTTCCTGTACTTATGGACAGACAATAAAATTTGGATCGGGTGGGGTTCTGGTGTTTATGGTTTTTCTTGGATTTTATTCGGGATTGGATTTGTTCTTTCAGGAAAGGAAGGATTAAAATATTTCAGATGCATTAAAAAATGAGGCCTAAATTTTATTTTCCAATTTTTTTATGCCTTGTTTCAATAGGTATCTCTGAACCTGCTAAGATAGATTCAGCCCAATATAAAGATAAATGGCTGGCGTTTGACAAAGTACAACATTTCACTTTCAGTTTTCTCTGGACACTAAGTAGTCAATACATTCTGGTAAATAACATGAATATGTATGAACAAGATGCCCTGCCCTGTTCTATTATAAGTTCTCTCAGTGCTGGAATCATAAAAGAAACCTATGATATGAAACGACCGAATGGATATTTCAGTCATAAAGATATGGTAGCTAATGTCTTTGGTGTTTTATTGGCATTTTTAACCATTAATGAAAATTTTTCACCAAATTGATTAATTTCATAAAATATATTTCAAATAATGATTCATAGAATTTTTTACTTTTTAATAACAATTTCACCCAAAACAAAACGATGGTTCTGGAACAAATGGTATACGATTTTCGCTTTGAAGGCACCAAATCCAGAATTTCGAT
>DASCRE010000325.1:0-1709 GCA_034408645.1 Fidelibacterota bacterium
CCTGCATTAAGAAGAAAAATTTCAACAAAATTTAGAATATCTGATGTTGTAGATCCTCCTAATAAAGCAACTCTAATTTCCTTAAGATCTTTTTGAAGTGAGAGCTCCTTTCGAATAGATCTTCTCTTTCTTAAGATTGCTTTTGTATCAAATGGGTAATTAAGAGATTCGATAAACATATTATTATTTTGATGATATTAATAAATCACTAAGTTATTAAGGAAAAAATTTAGTTTGTTGTGTCTTTGTTGTCAGGGGATCTTGAACGAAGAGGTTCATGGCAAGTACAGCGAAATCTGCCACCCTGCCTTTCTGGATGGAACCGATTTGGTCTCACGATTAACTTTCAAGTTCATCCGCATTCTCGACTCTATCTTTAAATGATCGAATATCATTTAACTGTTGCATTTTATTATACAAATAATTAGAAGATTTACCCCAATACGAACTGAATTCCGTAAACATATTGTATTTGGGAGAACTATCATCACCTTGTTTCAAATCATAATTGTGAAAAATACAAGCATTCAATTCTCCGATCGTAATTGGTTCAGTCGCGATATTTAGAAGAGAAATATCATTCTTCGTTGCTTTTTCAATATCTTCCCATATATGATCCAGAAAATAAAATTGGTATTCGCTATTCTTAGTTAGGGAGTCAATATATTGATTATGCATCAAATCGTAAACCACCCCTTTTCTCATACCCTCTCCAAATATGGTCGGTAATCTCAAGATCGTTGAATTGAACCTACGCTCAACAAATATTTCTAGAGCCCTTCTATGCTTTCCGTACGGAGTTAGCGAATCAATATCAATAACACTCGACTCATTAACACCATTCGGTTTTACGTAGACGTCAATTGTAGATATTAAAATAAATCGTTTTGCTTTAATCGACTGAATACTATCGATTAGTCTTTGGATAGATTGCCAGTCTTCTTGAGGATACTTGTTCGCCTTCCACTTGTAGCCGTAAGAACCAGCGCAAACAACGGTGTCAAAATCTAAATACTCTATGTCTTCTATATTGCTTGAGTTGTATAGTTTCGTAAAATTAAATTTGGTTTTAATATTACTACCAACAAATCCAGAGTATCCGATTAAAGCATTATCCGCCATGACGTCTACTTTAATTTATCGTATTGTATTACCGAGTCAACAATGTAGTCCAAAGTATCGTTATCTATATCAAAGTGTATTGGCAGCAGTATTGTATCTTCATCAGCAAGTCTTAAATTGGGCAAATCCCTCAATACTGGTGTCATTTGGCCAGATTTAGATCTACCAAAGATACTGTACTTATCATTGCGTCTGTTATTTACTCCGACCTGGATCTTCTTATCCCACATATAACGTGCAAATCTCTCTCGACCCTCAACATGTATGGGGAATATTTGATAATTGGGTGTGCGGTCTCTGTAGTACTCTAACAACTTTATTGTTTTCAGATCTTTCAATTCACGACGGTAAGTTTCCGCAATACTCTTTCTTTTTTGTAACGGTATATCAAAATGATCTAATGCTGAAATCGCAATCGTAGCGGTTATATCGTTCATGTTGTATTTATAGCCAAGCACCGATATGTCGTCAGGTAATGAATCTAAAAACAAATTGGTTTGTTTCTTGTCCCGATTTACTCCATACCAAGATATTTCTTGTAATCTCTCATAATAGTCCTCGCGTCCTGTTGCAATTATTCCACCATC
>DASCRE010000326.1:0-1654 GCA_034408645.1 Fidelibacterota bacterium
CGAACTGTGATTTACCACGGTTCTGGCAAAACTACCGGCAACGGGAAACCCACCAAATAGTGAGGCGCCAATGTTAGCAACACCAAGACCGACCAACTCGTCATTTGGTTCAATTTTCTCTCTGCGTTTGCTGGCAACCGCGGAACCAATGGATGTGCTCTCCATAAAAACAACCATCGCGATCAGGAAAGCTGACGGTACAAGGAGCTGAATATCTTCCATGCTCAAACCATTGAACTGAACAATGGGCAAAGTCGCCGGGATGGTGCCTACGACCGAAACATCGAACTCCTTATCGAGCGAACCGAAAAAAACAAACACGACAGAGATGACAACGGCATACATGGGCGCTGATTTCGTTAATCGGTTGATCCAGTCTGCGGACAGGCCCAATCGTACCAGCCAGTCTTCCAGGCGAGAGCGGCAAAACCAGAGCAGAATAACTGCACCTGTACCAAACGTCAGGGTTACACCGTTAAAGTTGCTCATTTCGTTGCCTATATGCTGCACTACCGTCAGCACATTCGTAGCGGAAGGTGCACCAATGCCTATCAGGGCTGGTACCTGATTAGCAATAATCAAAATTGCAGCTGCAGTAATGAAGCCACTGACAACGGCGTGACTCAGGAAACTAATCACGGCACCAAAGTTGATCGCCCGCAGCACTAACAAAGTGATTCCTACAACGAACCCGAGTTTGATTGCCCACAGAAGATAGGCTTCCGAACCAGGAACAGCCAATCTCGATGTGGCTTCCAGGGTCATCATCGCAATAATTGCCGTCGGTCCCACCGCGAGGGTTTTGCTGCTACCAAAGACTGCATATCCAAACAGAGCCAGGATCGCTGCATACAAGCCAGCTTCAGCAGGGAGACCGGCCAGGAAGGCATAAGCGATCACCTGGGGGATAGTAATAAACAGAACGACCAGTCCTGCAATGACATCAGGACCGAAATCTCGTTTCTGATAGCCTGATAGCCAATCAACAATAGGAAATATACGACGAAGAAGTTGCATCCGGCAATTATCATACAAACAAAATCGATAAGACAATTGGTCCTGGATCAAATTCTGACTCGACCGCTGAAACGGTGTGATCGATCCACGCCGGCCACATTGTAATAACTCTGCTGTACATTGTCCTTTCTGGCCATTCAGAGCAGTTAATTTGATTCCTAGCCAATGCTGGATCCACCGTCGATCAAGACACTGTATTCAGGCGTGCTGAGGAAACGGGCAGGATACCGGACGTAGCGGTGAGTCGCTGCTTTAAAAAGTCCGGGTAGTCTGAGAAATCAAAAAGAAACCATCACTCAAAGAAGTCTGAGAAATCATGAAAATAGAAGATAAAAAGGGAAGACATGTCTTCCCTTTTGTTATCTCAACTGGCTGGACTGGTCTTAAGATCCACTCGCCTGTTTAACCGCATCTCTCTCACCAATCATCTCGTACCAATCCTTAGATCCAGGGACCAGTTCGAATAGATCAATACCCGCAGCACCTTTTGCAATCATGCTGGCAAGTCCAAAACTGAAATAGCCTGCGAGATCGGCAACAGTGAACTCGTTTCCGGCAATATAAGGATCAAACTTTGCTATTCGAACCAATGACGCAGCACCTCGTGGCAATTCCTTCTGAACCTGATCAATAATCT
>DASCRE010000327.1:0-1538 GCA_034408645.1 Fidelibacterota bacterium
GTTGTACCCAAATGTCACATCATTGAATTCCACTCGCCCCTCAACTGCACCGATCGGCTTGGCCCCGGGCTTATCCTGTATTTCGAGTGGAATATCCAGCAGCTCAAATATCCTGTGCCCAGATGCGACAGCTCTTTGGAGCATTGCATAGTGCATTGTTAGAGAACGTATCGGTTCAAAAAACCGTTGAACATATAACAGGAAAGCAACCATAGTTCCTACTTCTATAGCGCCGCTCAAGACCCGGTTGCCTCCGACTATCAGGACAAGGCCAAGAGCAATACCTGTCATAATTTCGACGGTAGGCAACATCACGCCGCCGAGACGAGCTGCCCGCATAGCAGAACCAAAAAAAACCCGAACCTTTCCTTGCATGACATTATGATTTTCTCGGTGCCTGTTTAATGCTTGAATCACACGGATACCAGTTACGTTCTGGTCGAGGTAAACGCCGACTATAGAAGAATTACGTCGCATCCTAAGAAAGGCTCGTCTCGCAATGGGCTGCCACACCAGCCTAATGAAGAGCAACATCGGAAGAATCGCCAGGCTTACCACAGCAAGCTGCACATCGAGAACGAAGAGGATCACTATTATCCCTATGAGGGTCAGAAAATCACCGATTATTTCTATTGACGCCTCAAGCATTTCCTGTAGTGCGCCGACGTCACCAAACATCCTTGCCATGAGAGCGCCAATAGGTGTTTTGTCGGAAAATGACATCGCCAAGCGTTGTAGTTGAAGGAACATGTCAGCCCGGATGTCATAAAGAACTGTCAAAGCCACACGAGTGATAAGAATGTTCTGCAGCATATGAGTCAGCCAATAAAAACCTGCAACCACCGCCAGTGAAATAGCAATCGTTGCAAGAAGATTTGTATCCCCGTTATGGATCGCACCGTCGATAGCAAACTTAATCAAAAGTGGTATTGAAAGGTTTGCCAAGGTAAAACCAATCACTGCCAGAGTCGCAACAAACATCGCTTTCTTGTACGGACTTGCGTAAAAAAAGAATCTCTTAAAGACCGTGCTGTCTAACTGAGCAAAAATCTCTTCGTCGGACTCATGAAGGGTGGAATGTTCTTCTTCTACATTGGCTGGCCTATCACGCTTTTTAGCAGAAGATGTCGATCGGCTCTTAAAAAATCTAAACATCGTTATTCTTCCGCCACTCCCATATCACCTCGCTGAAGTTCCCACAGTTCGCTATAACGCCCACCATGTTCAACCAACTCATCATGTGTGCCCCGTTCTGAAACCTCGCCGTTATCCAGCACAATGATTTCTTCCGCATGTCTGAGTGAGCTAAGCCTGTGAGCAATAATCAGCGTAGTCTGGCCACGTGTTAATTCTTTGAGAGCCAACCGTATACGTGCGTCAGTTCCGGCATCGACCGAAGAGGTTGAGTCATCGAAAATCAATATCGGAGAATCGGTCAGAAGAGTTCTTGCTATGGCAACTCGCTGTCTCTGGCCTCCAGATAAGCCGACTCCACGCTCCGCCAGTTCGGTATCGTATCCTTCGGGGAGCGTTTCTAT
>DASCRE010000328.1:0-1525 GCA_034408645.1 Fidelibacterota bacterium
CTCCTCCTCCTCCTCCTAGTGGCGGCGGTGGTGCTCCTCCTCCGGCTCCGGCTCCGGCTCCGGCTCCGGCTCCGGCTCCGGCTCCGGCTCCGGCTCCGGCTCCAGAAGCTGCTCCTCCTCCAATGGATGCTCCTCCTCCTCCTCCAGATGCAGGTGGCGATTCACACGGCGGTGGCGATCCAGGCGGCGGTGCTCCTCCTCCAGATGCAGGTGGCGGTGGTGCGGGAAGTGGGATGCCCGATCCTAATAATCCAGGCGACATGGCTCCTCCACCTGGTGGCGACATGGCTCCTCCTCCAGGTGACGCTCCAGGTGGCGATGCCCATGGTGGTGACCCAGGCAGTGGAATGCCTGCCCCTAATAATCCAGGCGACATGGCTCCTCCAGGTGGCGGTGGTGCCGGAAGTGGGATGCCCGATCCTAATAATCCAGGCGACATGGCTCCTCCAGGTGGCGGTGCTCCTCCTCCAGGTGCTGGTCAGGGTCATTCCGATTTTAATGCAGATCAGTTGGCCGGTTTTGACGCTTCGAAAATGGGTGAGTTAAAACATGACGATCTGAAGCAATTTGACGCAGGCCAGGTCCAGAATTTCGATGCAGGCGCCATGAAAGGTTTCGACGCCGACCAATTGGGTAACTTTGACCCTAATGCGGTAAAAGGTTTTGACGCAAGCCAGGTCGGGAACTTTGATGCAGGAGCTATGAAAGGCTTTGATGCTAACCAGTTAGGTGCGTTTGACCCTAATGCGGTAAAAGGTTTTGACGCAACCCAGGTCGGGAACTTTGATGCCGAGGCCATGGGTGGCTTTGACGCTGACCATTTTAAGAATTTTGACCACGATGCTATGGGTGGCTTTGACGCTTCTCAAGTACAGAACTTTGACCACTCTGCCATGGGTGGTTTCGACAAGGACCAGATGGCAGCTTTCGACCCGAATGCTATGGGTGGCTTTGGTAAGGATCACATGGCCGCGTTTGACCCCACAGCCATGGGTGGCCTGGGTAAAGAACACATGGCAGCGTTCGACCCGAATGCTATGGGTGGCTTTGGTGAGGATCACTTTAAGAACTTTGACGCCGGCGCAATGGGTGGCTTTGGTAAGGACCAAGTACAGCACTTTGACCCCACAGCCATGGGTGCTTTCGACGCAACTAAGATGGCAGCTTTCGACCCGAATGCTATGGGTGGATTCGGTGCTGATCATATGAAGAACTTCGACCCGACAGCGATGGGTGGCTTTGGTAAGGATCACATGGCCGGCTTTGACCCGACAGCGATGGGTGGCTTTGGTGAGGATCACTTTAAGAACTTTGACGCCGGCGCAATGGGTGGCTTTGGCATGGAACACGTAAAGAATTTCGATCCGTCTGCGATGTCAGGTATTAATGTTGAGCAATTGGGCGCTTTCGACCCGAATGCTATGGGTGGATTCAATAAGGATCATATGGCTGCCTTCGACCCGACGATGATGACTGCATTTGAAATGGAAGACATTGGTCACTTTGACCCGAATGCTATGGGTGG
>DASCRE010000329.1:0-3434 GCA_034408645.1 Fidelibacterota bacterium
CTGTTTCCCAGAAAGCCCTTATACCCAAATTCTACTCTTTGGATCTTCTCAGTCTTGATAGGAGCTACATCAGGTAAATTGATTGACTCAGTAGGTGTATAAAGTACGCCATCTCCATTTAGCTCAGGCACAAAAATAACATACAGTGAAGTATCAAGCGGTGTCATATCACCTGATAATAAAGTACCAGCAACATTAGTTTTAAAGAAGTAAGGCGCCCCATCTACCCTTTCATTATATCCATCAAAATAAGTAGAATTACCCTGAGTACCCATTGTATAAAACGTTTCTCCATCTGCTGAATAGAACCCCGGTTCCACAACTGAATAACTCTCACTGCCAAAACAAGGCTGGCCAACACGGCAGTAGGGAGTTCCATCTTTATTTCCTCTGAGATAAACGTTTAACAGCCCGCTCCTTGTTATGAATAAGTCAGTGAATAAAGTAATAGAATTAGGGGTATTGTGAGCTTTCCCATAGGTGAAACGCATGGATGATTTTGAATCGGGCTTATAATTGAATCCAATCTTGGGTGCAAATAATAAGCCTTCATCAAGTAAATCATGATAGTCAAATCGCGCAGCAGTAATTAGTTCATATCTGCTTGTTCCAAAAAGTTCAGTTGTTGTTTGGTAATATATACCATATTCATTAGAGCGAGGGTCGTCAAATTCATCTGGTTCATCAACCCCCTCACCGCATTGTACATATCTATTATTTCTAAAACCTGAACCATTACCATCACTACATATATCTTCATCAATTAGACCATCGCCATCATTATCAATACCATCCTCTCCAGAAACTACCATATCACCATCATTGTCATATCCATTGGGTCCATCATTTAAGATAGTGCCAAAGGTTTTGGGCTCAGTTCTAAAATAATCCATTCCCCATACAAATTTAGTGTTCACAGATTTGAGATCAAAATTGTTCTGAATTTGAAAGGCATAATTTTTTGATTTGTCAATAATTCTATTCCCCAGGTTATATCCTCGAGTATCTCCAGAAAAACTTTCATTCATATAAAACTGTGAAAACCAGTTTTTATATCGGCTCCGTAATTGATAAAATTTATACTCAAATCCATCAGCAATATATCGCCCCGTTCCTGTAACCTGCTGGGTTTTTGACCATGAGTACCCTGTTTGCAGGGTCATATTAAAATCAGGATTAGGGTCATAATCTATTCGGAACTCAACTTTTCTATTATCTATTTCAAAGTCAGGGTAATCTGATAAGCCATCTCCATTTACATCATCAATAAATTGATAATTATCAATTAGGTCAGGGGCATTATATAAGCCATCACCATTCTCATCAATATATTCACCAGGATCTATAATACCATTCCCATTGCTATCTCCTAGAATCTGCTCCCCTTTATGGCCGTAAATTCCATCACCTGTATCAAATATGCCGTCAAATTCACCGGTTGGTAAATCATATTTTCCATTATTATTTAGATCAGTATATATCTCACCATCGCTCCCATCGTATTTACCATTATCATTTATATCCACAAAGGGTTCTCCAGCAAAACCATCCATAACCAAACCATCATTTAATATTGTATCCTCAGAATCATACTCACCATTTCCATTGTCATCTGAATATATTACTTCACCTTCATCCCACACACCATTATGGAATGGATATACATCGTGAGCTGTAAAATTTGTTTCATTTATTGAAGTATCATAACTATCAGGAGTATTCCATAGAGAGCAAAACTGCTCTCCAAATTGGCCAGTTGTTATTTCACCAATACATTCAGGGAAATTAATGACTCCATCGTTATTCCCATCTATCCATCTATCTCCTGGTTGCCAAATTCCATCTCCTTCACCAAAATCACCCGTTCCACAATCACCGTCTAATCCACAATCCCATGAACTATACCCAGGGAGCGGTTCCCCTATATCAAACATATCATTTCCACCCTCATCTATAAACGGATTTCCAGGTAAGCCATCTTTACCAAAGTCATAAGTAAAAATATCAAACTCCAGCTTCACAGTTTCTTCATTATAACGATAGATTCCCATTACATCCCAATTTCTTGCATTATTATTTTCAATATAATATGGGTTGGTGTCCCCATTTAAAAGCAAGGGTTCTCTTCTACCATCATGAATTATCACATTTTCATCAATATATCCGCCCCAGTTAGATTCATAGATATCGTCAATGGTTCCATTGCCATCATTATCAATCCCATCATCTGAATCGTCAATAGCCAAATCAATGTTTTCATCGACATTAAAATCGCCGGCACAGCAGAAACATCCATCTTCATTGGTATCTTCTGTACAATCACCATCATTATCTATTCCATCAGCTATAAAATAATCTTCATCAATAAATCCATCTCCATCGTCATCATGACCATTCCACCAATCTTCTCCCATAACACCATCATTATCTGGGTCTCCTGTGTCCATTGCTTCACCATCTCCAATACGAACTGGTTCGCCTTCGTTATTAATTTCAGTTTCGGGATTGCCTCCAGGGTTATTATCTTTTCCATCAGATACGCGACCAGGTGCGCGAGACCAGGGGTAACGATGCAATTTATATTCTTCTTCAGAAATAAAGGGCCAGTCATAGGCATGGAGATAAAGACCGGACATCTTTATACTGAAAGCATTGGATAGTTTTTTAGCAAACCGTCCGTTTATTTTCCGGAATTGACGCTCATCATTGGAGCCAGAAATGCTCATAGTGAACCCCTCCGAGCGGGATGGCGGCTTTGATATGATGTTTACAACCCCGCTATGGGCATTAGCGCCGTACAGAGCCGTTGCCGGCCCTAAGACCACTTCAATTTTATCTACATCATCCATGGATTGGGGAATAGTGCTGTAGTTAATAACACGGAGCGCAGGAATATTTGCAACACGGCCGTCACTTAATGTAAGTAGACGGGTATTAAAACTGCTGTTAAATCCACGAACAGAGATACTGTAGTTATTAATTCCACTGGATGTGAAATCAATGCCTTTTAAGCCCTTTAGGTATGCCCCCATATTGGTGGTATTTTTGCCTTTAATATCTCGGGAGGTAATAATTTCCATGGAGGCAGGGGCAGTGGTTATTTTTTCTTTCCGTTTTTCAGCAGTTACTTTTGTTTCCTGCAGTTCAATGGCAGAGGCTTTGAGAGTAAGGTTTACGGTATATTCTAGGTCAGCTGCAATCTGGATTTCTTTCTCAATGGTTTCATAGCCAATAAACATTGCCATAATGGTAAAAGAACCAATTGGCACGTCAGAAATAAGATAATCACCATTTTCGTTAGTAGCTGAGCCCAGCATTGTACCACTGAGCATAATATTGGCACCAATTAAAGGTTCTCCACTTCGAATATCAGTTATTTTGCCTGTAATGGTACTACTGCCAGCAAACCCAGTTGTAAATAGAATAATTACTAA
>DASCRE010000330.1:0-1516 GCA_034408645.1 Fidelibacterota bacterium
CAGAATCGAAACCGTCCATTTCAACTAGTATTTGGTTTAGAGTCTGTTCGCGTTCATCGTGTCCCCCGCCAAGACCAGCACCACGATGTCTTCCAACGGCATCTATTTCATCAACGAAGATGATGCATGGAGCGTGGCGTTTCGCCTGTTCAAAGAGGTCGCGCACTCGAGATGCGCCTACACCTACGAACATTTCAACGAATTCAGAACCCGAAATAGAGAAGAAGGGAACGCCAGCCTCGCCTGCAACGGCTCTAGCCAGTAATGTTTTACCGGTACCTGGAGGCCCTACTAACAAAACGCCTGATGGAATTTTTGCACCCAGTGCCTGAAAACGTTCAGGATATTTGAGAAACTCAACAACTTCTTCTAATTCTTCTTTGGCTTCGGGTACCCCTGCCACGTCGAAAAATGTGACGGTTGCTTTCGTACCCACAAACATACGAGCCTTACTACGGCCGAAACCCATTTGCTGGTTACTATTACCCTGAGCTTGGCGCATCATGAACAATAGAATTCCGCCGAACAGTATTAGCGGCAGGAATCCGATCAAAATACCGAATAGGTTGGAAAAACCACTAGAACCTTTCACTCTGACTGAATATTTTGAGTTGTCCACGCCTGCGCTGCTAAGGAGATCAGCAACACTTGAGCCCTCTTCCTTGCGCGATGTGAATACGTTAACGCCATCAGTGATGGTCAGTGAATCACCCTGAACTTCGATTTCCAGCTTGGAGGAACCACTTTTATTTTTTGCTAATTCGACGACTTCGTTGATACCGATTTCTTGGGAGTCATCTAGTTGGTTCGAGAACATGAAGAAAATGGTGATCGCTGCAACGATGATCACCAAATACAACAAACTGTTTCGTACCCAGCGGTTGTTCATTTACCTTGTCTATCTAATTACTACTAATAAATGGGGGTCGATAACTTTCACTTTGTTAGTTTCATATGGCTTATCAAAGTGAGAAAATACTGAGGTAATTTAGTTCATTAACCTCAACTAATTCTAACATAAAGCTGGGTTTTTGATGTGCGAACCAAGTAGGTACGATCAGGCGATATCGTGTAGAGAATCGTATTGCCTTCTAATTGAGTATCCATGGCTTGATTGATATATTGGAAGGCCTACCAGCGCGACACAGGTACTAACTGAACTCAAATCTTTCGAGTGCAGTTCGGTGGAATGACCACTCCGCGTGTCTTAGGAGAGTGAACATAGCAAAAGAATTTAGGGTGAATCGCCGAATTCGGGCTGATGAAGTTCGTGTTATCCGTGGCGAGGATTCGACTGAGTCGGTTGTGATGTCGATACGCGATGCTATTGATATGGCAGAAGGAGAAGGTCTAGATCTTGTAGAAGTTGGACCTAACCAAAGTCCGCCAGTTTGTCGTATCCTCGATTATGGCCGTTTTAAATACATACAAGGCAAGAAACAACGAGAGGCTCGTAAAGTTTCTCGCAGCGCCAGTAAGCAAAAGGAAGTGCGACTCAGTCCTGTGATGTCGGATA
>DASCRE010000331.1:0-2046 GCA_034408645.1 Fidelibacterota bacterium
CAATGTTGAAGCTTATCTCTCAATGATTCAACATCACGCTTATGGCACAAATCTCCATGACCTGGAATGATGATTGAATCTTCATTTGATAATTCAATGATTCTATCTAGTGTATTAATAAAACCTTTGACACTACCACCATTTGCAAAATCAATAAAAGGAAATCCATATGTAACAAATAAATCACCAGTGTGAAATATATCAGCATTCTTAAAATGAATAATAGCATCGCCGTCAGTATGACCTGATCCATTATGAAATATTTCTATTAGTTCACCTTTTAAATCTAGTTCTAAAGCTTTTTCAAAAGTTATGGAAGGAAGCGCTTCTTTAGGATGTTTTGGCTGAATAAAACCAGAGGATAAAGTCGCATCATCTGAAAGCCTTTTTCTTACGTTTTTATGTGAAATAACAGGGATTTTCAGTTTACTAAAAGCTTTATTTCCATCCACATGGTCATAATGGAAATGGGTGTTGATGATATATTTAATATCCTTATTACTTATTTTTCTTAAAGCTTTCATTACATGTTTTTTAGTCACTTCCCATTGGTCATCGACTAATACCAATCCATCTTTTGCTACAAAAACACCAATATTGCCTGCCACTGCATCTATAGGCTTAATCATGTAGTAATTTTTTTTAATTTTAACCACTTCCTCTTTAATATTTTTATTTACATCACTTTCTCTTTCTTTAAATTGATCATAAATATGTTGGGCGTTTATATTAAACGCAGTAATTAAAAAATATATTATTATAGATTTTTTCATTATTTCTCCTTGAGTGTATTGGTTAGTATTCTAATCAAAAGGTGGTCTCTTATTGGGGTAATATTTTCATTCGGAATCCAAGAGATTTAAACCACGATCTATTAAATGTTTCTTTTTACTATTTATTTTGGAAATTGATATTAACGCATTTCTAACATCCGTGTACTCTTTTGAACCTTTTTTTAATAATTCAAGTATTTCTAAAAATAATAACCATGATTCAGATTTTTTATTTTTTAAGATAGTAATTATTTCTTTGATTCGGTTGAAATATTTTACAGTTCCACGAATCGACCTTATTTCTTTATAAATTAAAAATTCGGATTTTTCTTTTTCACTATATTTAATATTTTTGGCAGTTTCTTCTGATTTAGATGGATATACATCAAATTTAGTTTTATCTGCTGAACCAGAGAATACAGATGAAATCTTTATCCCAACTGCCATATCATAAATTCCCCATTCAGGTTGAAATAAAACATCCCCAGTTGGGCTTGTAACTGTACAGTTTTCAAACGTCATTAACACATTTTTTCCCAATTTTTTATGAATTTTTTTAAGGACACCATTAACCTCAATGCCAGAAACGAATTCTAAATGAACGACATGTTCTCTTTTTATATTTAATTTAATTAAATCGTATTCTGTTGCATCTTCTAGGGGGATCATTAAATTACAAATTGGACCAACGGGAGATCCAAATCCTTCGGTATGGTAAGAGATTCCATGCCCATCTAATTCTTTATTATTTACAGAAATTTGGGTTGGCCCGGTTGTTCCAATATATATTTCTTTATTAATTGAATTTTTTTGTAATCTTGTAAATAGTCCAGAAACTTGTAATCCAGAAGAATATTCACAGGTAGAAATAATTTCAGAATCTATAGCAACCTGTACAGATTCAGCCCCACCTTTTCTAAAACACATTTGATCAGCAAAATCTTCTAAAACTTGCGTTAAATGACGGCAACTTTTTGTTACAAATAATTGAGGTTGTGGATTTGTAATGTCATAAGGTGTGTTTACTGCATCAACTGTTAAAGGTATTTTTTTAACCTTTTCATCATCCAAACACGATTTACTTTCACTTAAAGAAGATAAAAGACCTGCACCATAAATAGTGTAATTATCAACGGTTCCTACTAAACCATACTCAACAGTCCACCAATGAAGTCTTGTTAATAGTGCAGACTCTGAAAGAACCGTTACACTATTTAATATATTATTTATATCTTCCTCTGCTTGTTTAATCTCTTCTTTTGTAACCGACGGA
>DASCRE010000332.1:0-2007 GCA_034408645.1 Fidelibacterota bacterium
CTCATGATTCGGTCATCCCAAAACTTCAAAAAAGATTCTTCCATTTGTACACTAAACATGAGTTCCAATCGATTCAAATTGATATATTTTCTGGATTCGAATTTTTGGGCATTATGATCCAAATTCCGAAGAATCATACCCGACAAATTGTTTAAACTATGCACTTCTTTTAGGTTGTGATTTCCATATCCAAATTCCACTTCACCCAATGACCCCAAACTACCGCTATATCGCATACCCACTAATTGATTGGTGGAATTAATTGTATTATTGTCTCTGCTATTTTCGAATGACTGCTTATCCTCTGTCAGGTTCATGTCAAAATCGCCATAGAGCCAATGATGTTTAAACTTTTGGTTAATATCGGCTGATTTATGGGTTAAAGATGAAAGTAATCCGCTATTTTCTATTTTACCATCTTCAAATAAACGACGGTATGTCCCTCGTTTTTGACTCAATGAAATAAATGTTTCATCAACATTAACTTGCCCATTTAAATTCCAAAATCCCGATTGATAACTACCGAATTGCTGTGAAAATTTTACCCACTTATCCTTTACATTTTTCGGAACAATATTCACTACGCCGGAAAAAGCATCGGGCCCATATAAGACAGAATGGCCACCCTTTACAATTTCAATCTGTTCAACATTTTGCATATCAATTAAAGATAAATCAAACACATTATCAAAAGATCGATTCAGACGAAATCCATTATAAAGTATCAAAACATCATCCGCATTCCCACTACGGATTGATATGGTTTTTCTTCCGCTGAGAGATTCTTCTACTTGGACACTTTGGTCCGTAGCTAATAGGTCCCCCACATCGGTAAACCCGCGGAGTTCAAATTCGTCAGACTGGATGATAGAAACGGTTTGGGGAAGATCTTTTTCTATGGTTGGTTTACGCTTATCCGCAGATGTTTCGATTGTCTCAAATTGAAGTACCCGTGGCTTCATCCCTACATTAGGTGCTTTGGATAGAAGATCGATTCTGATAAACAATTCTTCATAACCAATATGCTGAAATTTTACAATTTGATCGGCTTCGAAAGGTGATACATCCAGCATATAATTTCCGAATTTGTCACTGGATACACCATAATCTGAATTTTCAACAGTTATATTCACTCCGTTAAGAAGTGCTTCGGTTATTTTATCCTTTATTGATCCAGTGATTTCCTGTCCAAATCCAATTCCAATAAAAAGAAATATTTTAAAATAATAAGTCTTATTCATTATCCCATTCTTCCAGGTCATTAGTATTATCAGATATAATACGATCTTTTATCCCCATAAAATACGCAAAGGCAGCCTCATAGGAATTATCAATTTTTTCATCTAAAATTGCATCTTCGATGGCTTTTTTTATGAGTCCAACCACTCGCCCTTCTTTCAATCCGCATTCAGCCATAATTTCTTCCCCCCGGACGGGCGATTGGAACGCCTTTAGAGAATCTCGTTCATATACATCCTTCATCTTGGTTTCGACCCGTTCAAAATTTCCCATATACTTTTTTACTCTGCGGGGATTCTTCGTGGTTATATCGGCGCGGCAAAGGGTGAGCAAATCATCCAAATCTTCGCCTGCAGCCACCATAACCCGCCGAATTGCGGAATCGGTAATTTCTTTCTTCGCCAATGCAATGGGACGTAAATGAAGTAGCGTGAGTTTTTTCAAATAATCTTTCAATTCGTTGGACAGTTTCATTCGTCTAGCCACTTTATTCAACATCCGTTCTCCCACCGCGTCGTGGCCATGAAATGTGTATCCTTTCAGCTTATCAATGCGTCGCGTTTTGGGCTTTGCAATATCATGAACAAGGGCCGCAAACCGCAGTTCCATTTTATCTGAAAGCTGAGCCCCATTATCCACCACTTGCATGGTATGCTGGAATATATCTTTATGGTGCCATTCTCCAGTTTGATCCATACCAACCATGACATGAATCTCCGGGAAAATAAATTCCATTAAACCCACTTTTTGCAGGATATTTAACCCAAC
>DASCRE010000333.1:0-2314 GCA_034408645.1 Fidelibacterota bacterium
CCGTTTGACACCCCTAAAGACTTGAATACCATTAATCTAACGATTGATGATGAGCTTTCTCGCAGTGTCCTTGCTAAGGATATGTTGAGAAAGTTTGAGCTCCAGAAATCAGAAACCTAGAGTTAGCTGAATATGGATAAAAAAGAAAGATTAAGGGATCGCTATCAGTTTAAGGCTGATTATATTCCTAATTACGAAGAATTCAGGGATAAGGTATACGACAAAACTATCATTCCGTATCAGGTAGAATTTCAGCCTCCACCAAAAAGTATAAAAAAGATTTGTTGGTTAGAGTGCCCCTATTGCTATGGTCTCTCAGCTGATGACAGTGCTGGGGACCGGATGCTCAAAGAAAGAGCAATAAAAATCATGCAGCAAATAGCTGATGGTGGAGTTAAAAAAGTTATTTTTGCCGGCTATGCGACCGATCCATTGAACAGTCCTTTTCTCCCAGACTTACTGGAGATAGCAATAGATAATCAAATGATTTTTGGCTTTAATACTAAAGCACTAAAAGTGTCACCCCGCCTTTTAGAATTGTTAGCTCGAACCGACATCCAACCAGAAAGTTACATGAGCCTAAGTGTAGATGCTGGGAGCAATGAAATTTATAATATTTTCCATGGTGTGAAAACCAACCCGAAAATTTACGAAAAGGTTTTAGCAAATACTAAGAAGATTGCAGAGGCACGTACAACGGGCGGTTCTTTGTTTGATATCAGTGCAGCGTATCTGATCAATATTCACAATTGTGAAATAAGCGAGGTGTCTCGTTTCATTGATGATTTCAAGGGTGCGGGTTGCGATCTTTTACGTTTTACCTTTCCCCAACCTCCGCGTGCAATTCCACAAAAACTAGGTGTAATACCTAGTGTTGATGAAAAACTTTCATATAAAGAGTCTCTTATTCCGATCATTGAGGCAGCATCCTCAGAAAAGTGCTCAGTCATGCTGGTGGACGCTGATTCCGAACATGATATTTTCCACAAGCCACGAACCACACCTTGTTTCGCTCGTTTTATCTATCCGACAATAGGCTACGATGGTTGGCTTTACCATTGTTCTCAGTCAAGTTCACCAAATTTTAGGCTTATGGCACTCGGGGATTTGAATACCGAAGATTTTTGGAGTGTTTTTTATAATTATGATAGTAAAAATTTTGGCAGGCACTTGACAGACTGCACAAAAAAAATGGAAAAAACCGCCTGCAGATGTGACCGAAAAATGCATGTTACTAATACTAGTGTCATTGACAGCAGCGTATTTGGTGGCCTAACTTAAATTGGATAATAAAAGAAGAGATCTTAGCAAGCCTTTGAGGGTTGCTATCTTAGGAGCAAGTGGAATAGGGCGAGTTCATGCCCGTCTTTATCATAAACTTGGCGCGGCTGTAATTGCTATTTTGTGTAAAAGCGATGTTAAGGCCAAGAAGGTAGCTGCAGATTTAAAAAGTACTTTTGGAATAGTTGTAAATCCTTCTTCAGACATAAATAGAATCCTGGAAGAAGATTTGGACGCCATAAGTATTTGCACACCTCCAGCACTTCATTTACAGCAAATAATTGCAGCTTTTGATAAAAATATACCTGTATTCTGTGAAAAACCTTTGTTCTGGAAAAAAGGCTATGGGTCCAAGGAAGTAATGGAGAAACTTAAGGTTCTACAGAGACATCCAAATAGAAAGCTGTTTGTAAATACTAGTAATACAGTTTTTATTGATGCTATTAATAAACAAATTGGGACTGTTGATTTTTCAAAAAATTTTACCTTTGAATTTTATACAAATGGTCCATTGCAAGGTTTGGATATAGCCATTGACCTATTGCCCCACGGATTTTCACTGTTATTACATATTTTCGGTAAACGTAAGATCAGTAAGCTTAACTGGACAGTTGGACGGAATAATTTCTTTTGTGAGTTTATATATGGTGGTTGTAATGTCAGTTTTGATTTTCGAGAGGATATAAATGGTCCACGACATTTGCTGATAGGTTTAGACAGTAAAAGATTTCGGCGTATGCAGGAAGGGAGAGGTGTAAGCTATAAAGTTCATCTAATGGACGAAGATACAAATGAGAGAATTCCTTCTATTGATCCATTTGAAGTCTATATTTCAGAGTTTATTGATTATTGTTCCAGACAGGGAAAACACCTACCCGATGGCTTCAATACAGCATCATTGAATATGAAATTAATGGCAAGCTGTTTTGATTTAATCAATCAAACTTCTACATAAGTAGAGTTTTATAAAAGCTGATTCACAGCAGAGAATAGTTCGGTGGCAGCATATTTTAGACTCATTGTTGTTGAATCT
>DASCRE010000334.1:0-1575 GCA_034408645.1 Fidelibacterota bacterium
ATGCTTTGGGGCTATCTTTGCCATTATGATATTTATCATTATGTTTCTTGACCCCTTGCTGTAATGAATGGTTCTGACCAGCCCTAAGTTTAAGTATCGAGGTTTGGAACATGACATAATCTTGCCCAACCAGTGTTGCACATACCATTAAGGGACTAATTATCCCAAGAATTCGTTTTATCATTTTTCTCTCCTTATTTATTTTATAAAAGTAATCTCACGCATCAATTTCTGATCTAGGATAGTTCGCATTTTAGGAAAAGTACCAGTAATTTGATTTGTTTGATCTCTTGATATTACTTTTCTTGCTTTTTCAGTTGCCTCATCCCATTTTTTGTTATTCTTAGGATTACTATCAAGAATAGCCAAGTTTTTATACTTAATCATAAGCAACAAATCGAAGTCACCATCATATTGATTGATACTTCTAAAAATATGGTATTCTTCAATTAATCCTTCAGCTTTCATAACTTCCATATTGTTGCCCCAAGTTTTTTTCATTTGATTAAGATATTGTGGGTCAACATTAGGCTCTAAGTCAATTGTTGAGATTTGATAGACACTTTCGCCTACAGTCCACGTTTCGCCAGCTTGAGCCAAAAGTGCAGTTAAAGTAAAGGATGAAATTAGTATTATTTTTTTAATCATGATTTTTTCTTTCTTAATTAGATGGGGTTGTCATTTCTGGAATTACTTTAAGAATCTCTGACTCTGACTTTGAAAAACTATTGTACCAATCTTTAACAGCCTGATTATAAACTTCTTCGCCATATACCTTAACCCACCTTTCTTTAATTGTAGGTGATGGGGCGGCCATATCTGCCATACTATCCATTCTAGATATAACTAGTAGTATGCCATCTTCTCCACCTGAGACTTGGCTGTAAACCCCAGTACTTCCTTTAAACCTTACTCTACGATTGGCATCCGCACCTTTACGTAATATTTCTAACATTGTTCCACGTTGACCTGGCTTCGTATAGTATGATACTGCTTCCCACATAGGTGCAGAACGATCATTATAACTAGCCTCTAACCTTTTTTCAAAAAATGCCATGCCGCTCTGTTCTTCAACATGTTTATCTACAATCTTTTTCCATTCATCATTATGAGATTTAATACTTTTACGATCTGCATAATCCTTCCAATAATGATTTGAAGTACCCATAAAGTATTGTCCTGATCTAGGTCCACTCATTACAATAGCTGCAAAAGTGGGCCATTGTTCAGCACCATGCCATTTTGCAACATGGCTTGATACTGCTTTTTCAAATGAAGCTTCCTTACCTTTATATATTTTACTGTATCCACCACTTGCAACAATTGGATCTGCCTGTGCAACTAATGTCGTACATGTGAGTAGCGGAATTATTACCGCTAAAATTCGTTTTAGCATTGTTTACTCCTTTTGGTTATTGATTTAATTCTAATTCGTGCTGGCTTGGCTCGTACCTGATCCACCCGAAATTGGAGACCAATGTGAAGCACGAATTTTCCATCCATCGCCCTCTTTGACGTACGCTTGTGTAACGCGTGTCATATAATGACTGACTGCTGGTGATCCCTTCGGTTTCA
>DASCRE010000335.1:0-1762 GCA_034408645.1 Fidelibacterota bacterium
ATACGGTAATGCTGAAAAAGGGGACTTATACCGGATCTGATAATCGCGAAATAGAAATATCAGCTAATAAATCGACTACAAATTTTGATAATTTTAAAAACGTAGTCATTACCTCTGAAAAAGGTGCTGACAGCACCATTATTGATGCAGGGAATAATGGACGCCATTTTACCATAGAGGGAAACCAAACAAATACCATTGATTCAACCCTGCAGTTTATTGGCCTCACTTTTACTGGTGGCCGCAGTTCCGAGAATGGTGGCTCATTTTATATTGCAACACAGACATATTGGAATAACAGTGGGAGAAACCACGCCCCTCAAATGCAGCCCAAATTTAAAGATTGTATATTTAAAGATAACCGGGCAGATGGGGGCAACAACGGCTCCTTAGGCGGTGCTTTCCACATTAGTGATGGTGCTCCTATTTTTGAAAACTGTGTCTTTGACAGTAATTATGCTAAAGGTACCGGCGGTGCAATCAATGTCGGTGGCGATAATAACGCTATTCGAGATACACTTTGGTTCAGAAATTGTACTTTTAAAAAGAATTTTGTGGATGATGAAGGTCTTAAACAAGGCAGCTGGGCCCCAGGAGGTGGTGCAATCAACCTTAATTTTGGCATGAATCTGATCATCAATAATTGTGTATTTGAAAATAATCAGGCTACTGCTTCTTCTTCTAGTGGTGGTTCTTATGGTGGCGCACTAATGATTAGTAGTGGTTGGTCGGGAGAGATTAAACCCTACGTAAGGATTGCTAATTCACGATTTACCAAAAATAAAGTAGATTATACAGGCAGCAATACCAATGCCCATGGAGGTGCCATTTATGGAGCTGCGCCATTTATCATGATCAATACTTTGATCGATAGTAATTCAGCTGAGTTTAGTGGCAGCAATGGATCCGGTATGGGTGGCGGAATGATGATTTCAATGAACTCTCAGTGGGATGATGGCAGTAATGAAATTAAAGGCCACATCTATTTGATAAACAATACGATTGCGGACAATTATGCATCCTCGAATAATGGGAGTGGAATGGGTGGCGGTATTCGAATCACTAATACGGATAGAGTGCATGGTACCTGGTTTAATAATATTTTCTGGGGCAATCGGACCAATGATGCATTGGATACATACAACCAGAATGTTATATGGGATGGCGCTCAATTACAATTAAATAGTGATTATAACAATATAGAATTCAGCGAAAATGTTCCCGATATAATGGGTAGTAATTCTTATGATGTAGATCCTTCCTTTTACAGTGCCACCAATTATCAGCTATCTACCGGCAGTCCCCTGATAGGTGCTGGTACGGCAAGTTTTGATGGTCACAATGCGCCCCAAAAAGATAAGCTGGACAATGCGCGTCCTAATCCGTCGGGATCCAGCCCGGACCTGGGCGCCTACGAAAATTCATTGGCAGAATCACCTTATCCTAAACAGGTTAAAAACCTGGTGGGTGTATCCGGAAGCAGGCAGGTGAGCCTGAGCTGGGATGCCAATACAGAAACGGACATTAAAAAATACCTGGTGTATATGTCCACTACCATGGATTTTGAACCGACTTCTGCCGATAGTGTGGATGAAACCATTGAAACGTCCTACACCGTAACGGATCTTACAAATAAAACTGAGTATCACTTCCGTGTAGCAGCTGTAGACAGCAGTGGTTATCGTGGTGCCTTTTCAGATACGGTTTCAGTTACCCCGGAATATCTGGGACCGAACTGGTGGGTTTCAGTACAAACTGGATC
>DASCRE010000336.1:0-2799 GCA_034408645.1 Fidelibacterota bacterium
TTAATTTTATTGTAAACAGGAACAGGGCACCTATTGGCGCCCTGTTCTTGAATTAGATTGCCTAAATTTTACTTAGATGAATATCTCAGTCTGAGTCCGCATCAAGCCCCGATCCGATGGGTTTTTTTGTTTATTCCACTTTTAATTTGAAAAATCCTTACATTCATATGTGAGGATAAGATATATAGATGATATTTTGCTGTTAATTATAACCAACTACATGAGCTGGGCATTAGAGGAACATCCCGAACCAGAAATTCAACATGTTAATATGGAATTGGTTTAACCGATGAGGTTAACTATGAAGCGTTTATTTATTGTATTAGTTGTTTTGTCAAAAATGGCATATGCACAAATATTATTTACAGTTGACATGCAACCTGATACAGTAGTAGAGGGTGAATTATTCTCCTTTACGCTGTATGCACTTGAAGGTGATGAACAACAGTTATCGTTCGACGGTGTTTTGCCTTCCTGGTTAACATTAACTGATATCAATGTTGAAAGGACTGTAGGCACTGTTGAACTTGTCGCAGGAACGGGGATGGCTTCCTATATTCCTCAGGGTTTGCCAGCTGTAGATGTTCCCCTTTATTATCCGCAAAAATCGACTATTTTACCCAATGGTGAAATTGTAATTACCGATGCTCACAACCATGGTGTTCATAAAGTTGGGTTGGATGGACTATTATTCACCATAGCGGGAACCGGGACACCTGGTTTTAGTGGCGATGGAGGTCCAGCCATTGATGCTAAAGTATGGGCACCATTCGGGATTACTAATGACAATAATGGAAATATATATTTTACAAATGTATACAGAATTAGAAAAATTGATACGGAGGGTATTATTACGACCTTTGCGGGAGATGGTACACCAGGCTATAGCGGTGATGGCGGTCCCGCATCATCTGCAAAGATTAATATGCTTTATGGGGATATTACGGTAGACGATTATGGGAATATATATTTTTGTGATACTGATAATTTTAGAGTAAGAAAAATAGATACAGATGGTATCATCACCACTATTGCAGGAAATGGAACACTCGGCTATAGTGGCGATGGTGGCCCGGCAACAGATGCTCAGATATCACATGGATATGGGATCGATACTGATACCGATGGGAATATCTATTTTATGGATGGATGGCCGAATTATTACATAAGAAAAATAGATGTTTCTTCTGGTATTATTTCTTCGCTGTATGAATCGAATGGGGGTGTTGGATTAACGGTCGATGATAATATGAACTTTTATTACACGAATATGTCTACAACATATGTGTCTGGAGATGTAGTTTATAAAATTGATTCAGAAGGGTCATCGTCAGTTATCGCTGGAGATGGAAATTGTGGATTTGATGGAGATGGTGGTGATGCATCCCAATCTGTAATTTGCCGACCACATGATGTTGACATTGATAATGATGGGAATATCTATATTACCGATCTAGGTAATGGTAGGATAAGGAAAATTGATACAGATAATATCATAAATACAATTGCAGGAAATGGTGAAATTATTCCCTACGACGAATCAGGCAATCCATTAGAAACTTCTTTTGGCCATCCAAATGCAGTAGTGTTGGATGATAGTAGTAATTATTACGTTGCAGATGCAGGTTTTAATGCAGTTCGAATGATACACCAATCAAGTGGATTAATTGAAACAATAGCAGGGACGATAGGGCTTGAATGGGGAAGCAGCCCTGATGGAACACCAGCCAATGAAGCTATAATAGGTGGAGTAAGATGTCTGACATTTGATAATTCAGGGCAACTCTTTTTTACTGAACCCTGGACCTATAAGGTAAGATATATCGATCAGGATGGAATCCTGTATACATATGCAGGATCAGGAGAAGAGGGTAATAGCGGTGATGATGGTGACGCCTTGAATGCCAGCTTAGGTGAATCCCATGGAATAGACTTTGGTCCGGATGGATCTCTTTATTTTGCAAGCAACATACAAGACCCCGCTGATGATGCGTGGTACGGTTATTTAAAAAAAGTTTCACCTGAGGGTATCATTACGACCCTTGCAGGAAATGGGACAATACATGAGTATGAATTTCAGGATGGAGAAGATGCTTCAAATACTCTTTTGAATAGGATCTTTGGAGTTAAAACTGACCAGCATGGTAATGTTTATTTTGCAATACATTGGCCACATAAGATCTATATGGTATGCATGCAGGCAGGTCAATATTATGGTGTGGATGCGGATTCAGGGAAAATATACTCTATAGCAGGTGTAACAGATGAATATGGATATAATGGTACCGAAATTCCTGCAAATACAGCACAATTAGACCACCCACAGCAAATGTACTTTGATGAGTTTGGTCAATTATATTTTACAGATTATTGGAATCAATTAATCAGAAAGATTGATAATGATGGTACAATTTATACTATAGCAGGTCAACCTCAGCAAGGAGGAATTAGTGAAGATGGTATACCTGCATCAGAAAGTTTTTTTGTAGGCCCAAAAGGAGTGTATGTGGACGATCTCGGTTTTATCTTTGTAACCGAGGGCTTTGGAAGAGTAGTAAGTAAAATCATCCCTCCATCTGCAACCATTACGGGGATAGCTCACATAGATAGTAGTTTAAACAGAGATATCGCTCAAACCTTCACAGGTGTTGTTTATGCTTCAAATGGTGTTGATACCGATTCTGTGGTCTTTGAAATAACCGTTGTCCCAGGTACTCAAACCTCTATTGGAGAATCTACACAATTACCAATGAAATTTGCACTTCACCAGAACTACCCCAATCCTTTCAATCCGATCAC
>DASCRE010000337.1:0-1594 GCA_034408645.1 Fidelibacterota bacterium
AATAAGTGGTATATACATAGAGATGGTCATGTTCATCAATATACATTGTGGATACATGAACACCACCCAGGCCGCTATTCATTTTCTGCCAGCTTTCTCCCAAATCTGTGGATCGATACACGCCATTGATCGTACCCAGAAAAATATTGCCCTGGCTGTCAAAATCAATATGCTCTACAGGATAAGAGGATGAATAGTTCGCCAGTGGGACTTCAACCCAGGTTTCAGCATTGTCAAGACTGTAATGAATGAACCCGAATGTATAGGTCAGGCCAATAAAAAAGGTACCGTTTTCATGAATATTAAAAGCGGAACATCCGTTTTCGACCAGCTCTGCAACACCTGTCCAATTCTGCCCCAGATCAGAAGTGCGGAATAACCCCATGGCAAAGTCACAGGCATAGATATCCTGGTTATCTGTGATATGGATACTTTCCACCATAGATGCTGCTAGGCCGTTACCTGGAAGCTGATTCCATTCACCATCAGGATTTCTGTAATGAATCTGCATTGGGTAATCATCGCTGAATTCCACACCGGCTGCCACCATCTCTCCATTATTATTAGAACCCATGACATACTGATACCCTTCGGGAACGGAATTTATCTGCTCCCAGGAAAAATCCTGTGAAATTCCTATGTGTATCATGAAGATTAATAGATAATATGGTATCTTAAATTTTATATGCATATTCTAATTTGCAATCAGATCATTCTCCCTGGATGATCAGAACAACCAGTATGACATCCAAAATGTCAATCGACCCGTCTTCATTCAGGTCTACACTACCCTGATATTCGCCTGATAAAACAATATTTACCGCAGCCACAACATCTAAAATATTTACCACTCCGTCTCCATTCACATCTCCAGTGATAGCCTCACTAGGGCAGTAATTTCCATCTGGCGCAAGTTGGGGCAATTTATACTGGAGATCTGTTAAAATAGTATACATGGAGACATCAATAGAGCCAAAGAGCTCTGGTGTACAGAGCTCCCATTCATTGTCAATGCCGTTGCAGGTCTGGAAATCATTGAGAATGCCCATATGGCTTACGATGCACCAGTAGAGGTACTCAATGGCCATGCACTCGTAATCACAGGTCCAGTCATCATAATGGTACCAGGCTTCTTCGGGATACTGATTTGGGATATTGATAAACTGACCACCTCTAGCAATATCCATGGCATCAGACATAAGAGACGAATTGGGCCATAAATTGAATGTGGCAGGGTATATTTCTACATGCCCGCAGTGATTAATAGTATGCAATATCTCTTCAACAGAGGCATCATCTCCCCAGTGCCCCGGCTGTGATGGGTCAATTTCATTATTGAAAAGCGCAGCGCTCACACATCCATCATAATAATCCCAAACATCATCCATAGCTGGCGACCATTCTGAAGAAAACAGGGGCATCATCGCTTCAGCGGAATAAAGTTCCGCTTCTAAGAGAGGGTCATCCACAATGCCATCTTCATTGTTATCTAAAAGCTCTGCAGCTACAGAAGCAGCATGCAGCACCTTGGCATCGGAAATAGACGACTCAGCATAAATATGAAAACAGTCCAAAACATTCACGTATTTACTGA
>DASCRE010000338.1:0-1542 GCA_034408645.1 Fidelibacterota bacterium
ACCCTGATGCAGCTTTCTTGAGCGAAGATATGTATCTCAAACACAATTGCCAAATCCTGATAATGGTGCGGCATCCTTGTGCGGTATTAGCAAGTTATAAACGACTCGGCTGGCAGTTTGACTTTGAAACATTGCTCAGAAAAGAATATTTAATGGAGAACCATTTATCTGAATTTGAGGCTTTTTACAAAAAAGAAAATAAGACTCTTGCTGAACAAGTAGGTATGCTTTGGGTCTCTGTCTATAATGTTTTACGAATTTATTCGGAACAACATGAAAATTGGCTTACAATCTTGCATGAAGATCTTTGTAACGAACCAGAAGAGACGTTTAAAGATATCTTTAAATGGGCAGGAATTTCTATTACTGACTCAATCAAACAGATGATTGTCAGAAAAACAAGCTCGGGAAATCCTGTAACAGCGAGAGGTAATATACTGCACGATTTTTCCAGAGATAGTGCGAACCTGGCAACTTATTGGAAAGAAGTTATTTCGACTAAAGAGAGAAAGGTAGTAAAACAAATCACAGATCCCATATCTTCCTTATTTTATGATGAAGAGTCGTGGAATTAAATGATCAGTTAGTAAACAAACTTCTATGAAAACAGTAATACTCGGTGACGCAGCGAATCCTCATACTCAAAAATGGTCAGGATATTTTTCCAGTCAAGGTTATGACGTGCATCTTATTTCATTTCAGCCAGGTCAAATTGAAGGTGTGACTGTTCACCATATCCCTACACCAGGCATGTTGGAAATAAGTCCTGTTGCTCCGCTTAGAGCCAAGTTTGGTTATCTGTTTTGCCTTCGCTCAATACGTAAGTTAATTAAACTTCTTCAACCTGATGTTTTGCACGCCCATTGGGCGACCTCTTATGGATTAGCTGGTGCACTATCAGGCTATCATCCGTATATCATTTCTACCTGGGGGAGAGATGTTACTGACTCACCTCAAGAATCGTGGTTAATGAAGAAAATTCTGGAGTATAATCTTTCTAAGGCTGACGCAGTAACTGCAACCAGTAGAATGCTGGCAGATGAAACAGCAAAATATGAATATAACGGTAAAACAATCCATCACATCCCATTCGGTGTTGATCTTTCGTTATTTCCTTTAGCGCAGGAAAAGAAAATTAAAAGTCGAATCTGTATCGGTACAGTGAAAGCTTTGGAAGAGAAATATGGTATTGAATATCTAATTCGTGCCTTTGCCATAGCTAAGAGTTCAGAACATGAGATAAGGCTGTTAATAGTAGGCGACGGAAGTCTTAAAGATCAACTCAAAGAGTTGGTAGTAGAATTGGATATTGTTGACAGCGTCGAATTTGCTGGTAGGGTTCCGAATAATGAAGTGATCAACTACCTTCATCAGATTGATATATTCGTGGTGCCCTCTATATCCAAATCTGAAACTTTCGGTGTTGCAGCTGTTGAAGCATCAGCCTGCGCCCTTCCTATAATTGCTTCGGATATTGGGGGTTTGCCAGAAGTGGTGAGGAGAGGAGAGACAGGCTTTCTTATTCCTCCCAAGAATATCGAG
>DASCRE010000339.1:0-4469 GCA_034408645.1 Fidelibacterota bacterium
CGTAGTTGAGTTGCACCAAGCCTCCTGACCCGCCAAGGTCGAATGCGGTTCCGGCCGTGAGCGCGTTCCCTTCTCCTCCACCGATCGAGCCATTGAAAACGGCATCAATACCTATATCACTATTGTCGTTATGAGTCAGTTCGACGAAGGCGACCTTGATCAACACCTGGGATTTCGGCTTGTCCAATTCCTTGATTAGCTCATTAATCTGCTGGTTGGTTTCCTCGTCGGCGATGACGATTACCGATCGAGTCTCAACATCGAACTCGATGAGCGCATCGCCGAGCATGGTATTGTTGAAATACTGGCGCGAACCCGTTCCACCTGCACCAGATCTGCTTGTTCCACTGGAGGATCGTCCGGTAAATTGTGCCAACGCATCAGGAAGCAGGCATCCGAATCCAATGGCCAGGACGAGCAGCGGACCCACGAGATTGCGGAAGGTTTGATTACGGTTCATTGTGTGATTTTCCTTTTAATTGCAGTGAAGATGATTCAAGTTTATCTGCCCTATCGCCTCTGGCTACTGAAGCCACTGGAGCTCTGCGGATCTGATACTCTCCTGTTATCCAGCGGGTTTTGCTGGTTGCTGCTGTTACGGTTTCTGGTGGAATTGAAATTGCCGTTCTGCTGCTCGAACATGCTGCGGAGAATTGCGGACACGCCTTCAACGTCCGCATTTTGCAGGGAATAGGTGTACACCTTCTGTTGCTTGGCTTTATTGTCATCAAGCCGCTCAACCATTAGTGCGATCTGCTTCATCAACTCGGCGGTGGCGCTGACGATGACCGAGTTGGTTCGGGGATCAGCCACGGCCACCACTTTTTTTTGCTGGAGCATCCTTTCACTTGAATTTCCGCTACTGCTACTCCGAGACCTGCTGGAACTGGAACTGGAACTGGAACGTCCCCAGGAGCCAAAACGGTATCCTCCACGAGAATTCTCAATTTCGTCCTTGTCCGAAAAGAGGTCGGTGAGTACCTCCGCCATTTCGTAAGCATCGGCGTACTTCAATTTGAATACCTGAAGTTCAGTGACATCCTCAATGGTACGATCCATCTCCTTGACCAATTGTTCTATGGTGGGGATAACATCGCTTGGAGCACTGACCACGAGGGAGTTTGTTCTTTCTTCCGAGATGGCGACCACCCGAGACGCCGCTGCCAGTGCGGCGCTGCTGCCGCTGCCGCCGCTGCGGGAGGAACGGCCACTACTCCCGCTACTTCGACTGCTGCTACTTCCGCCACCAAATCTTGCCCGCATCATCTCGGCGATGGCTGAACTGGAACCGCGACTGCTCGATGATCTGCTCGACCCGGATGATCTGTTTTCAAACAACCCCTTAACAACCTCTGCCAGTTGCTTCGCATCGGCATAGACGAGGGGAAAGACCCTGATTTCAGAAATACTGGAGATGGACGTATCCAGCGCGCTGACAATTTCGGCTATTCTGTGAATATTTGTCTGGGTATCGGTCAGGATGATTGCGTTGCTGCCATCATTCGCGGAGATGGTGGCATAATCCGGAAGCAAATCGCTGATGTTTTCGATCAGTTGCCCGGCATTGCCAAATCGAATCGGGATGATCTGGGTGACCATCACGTCCTTCTTGGGGATATCCACCGGATCGGCTCCAGACTTCACCGGAATGTCTTCAATCAGGGCCTTGTCTTTTTCGACAATCTTCAGGATGCGTCCACGGCGAATGGCGGTGTACCCCTTTTCATTCAGGATTGTGTCCAGAAGATCGATTGCTTCCTCGCGATTCAATGGTTGCTTGGAGAGAATCGTGACGTCGCCGTGCACTTTAGTATCCCCGAGGATGATGAACCCAGCAGCTTCACTCATGTACTCCAATACAGATTGAAGGGGCACATCCTGGAAATTCAGCATGAGTTGAGGATCCTCAGCGGTGGCCGAAGTACTAGGTTTGCCTGTTTGCGGTCTGGCCGGGGTGTTTGTTTCCTGTTCTTGTGCAAACAGGGTTGCGGCACCCATCAGGCTAAGTGACATGATCCACTTCAATCCCATTGGGCTTATTCTGTTTATCGTGTTTGTTTTCATTGTACGTAAAGTATCGTTATTCCCCGACTTCTTGCCGGCGACGTTCCATCATTTTGCGAATAAGTTCCGCCTCAGAATCCGTTGCCCCGTCCGACTCGTCCTCTTTATCTTCAACGTCTTTTGCTGAATCCTCATTTTCTTCACGGCGAGATCCTTCCCGACTGGAATATTGACTCCGCGACGAACGACTCTTGGAGGCCGCGTTTACCCGCTCGCTGGATTCTTTCCAAGCACCACCATCCACGCGCCTCAAGCTGGTTCCAATATCCATGTTGAAGGTGGCTTCGCCTTCGGTAAACTCGACTGCTTTATCACTTAGGGAAACCAGCTTCAAGTTATCGATCTGATCATTGAGCTTGAATACCCCACTGTATTCCGAGGAAGAACCGGACAAGACAGCAATTTGCCGGTTAGCATAAGCCATGAGACCAATGACAGTGAAAGCATCTATTTGGGGTTCCGGCTCGGGATCTTGGCGTTTCCTGTCTGGGCGATAAGGTTTCCGGTTTGGGTCGAAGATGTTGTTGGAGTGCAGAATGCCAAAATCTTCAAGTGAACCTGGAACCGGCTTTGTTACCTCGCTTTCCTCCTCCTTTAATTCTGCAGGTTCAGCTGTTTCAGAAGGCTTGGCACCAGTTTCAGATGACTCGGCAGTTGTTTCAGAAGACTTGGCTACTGTTTCTGGCGCTTGGCCAAGCGCCTGGCCAAACGATGCATAAAGCAAGCCAATCCATAGAAGGACATTGAACTCAACCTTCGGAAATTGGTTCTTATTTTTAATGTACTTCATTGCAAGGCCTCTCCTAGCTGGAGGCCTGTAAAGTGGACGCTCACACTGATTAATTTGCCGGTCTTTTCACGTGAGGCCAATTCGAGTTGTTCAATTTTCAAGGGAAGTGCATCCGACTCAATGGCATGAACAAATTCGACCACTTCCCGCATCGTCCCCTCTGCCACCAATCGAACATCATATGTCTGATAACGATCATCATGATTGCGCCAATCCCCCTTTTCCGACTGAAACGAAATCCCTGAATCGCCCGTCCAGTTAACTCTGGCTCGCTCTACCTCAGCCTGGGCAATGGAGTCGGTGCTATTCAAATTATCACGCAAATATGTGTGCCATTTTTTTATAGTGGACTTTTCGAAGTCTAGCAGTTTATTGCCCTTGTTAATATTCTCCTCCAATTTTTCAATTTCTTTCTTGCGTATTTTCCAACTGTTAACCAACGGCCCCAACACCAATCGATCTCCTATAAGGATTGACACCACGACGAGAGCAACAGTCAGCAACAGTTTTTCTCTTTTGTTTCGCATTATTGAGTCGAAGTCGAGACGCCTGCTGGATTCCAATCAAACTCGAATGAAAAGGAAATCGGATCCGATCCCTGTAGGGATTTTCCTTTAAAATTGGAGATGCCGGATGTGATGCGAAGTTTGTCCTGTGTATCCAATAGGGTGCTTTGATCACTGGAAGATCCATTGGCCATGACCTTTGACACATTCTTCATGTCCTTTGAATCGTTTCTGATGTTCAATTGCTTCAACCAGATTTCTCCTGTTTCAGGAAAAGCCCTGGTGATGGCCCGGGCCGTGGTCAGGCTCGGAACGGACGAATCGAACCACGGTCTGAATTCGCGGATTTTCCCTTGGGCTGCTTCAACAACTGCAACTCTGTCTTTCATACGATTCCAATCCTTCTGTAAATCGTCCAGTCGGAAAATTTGGTAAAGAAAAGCAATGGCAGTCAGGGCCACAACACTCATCAATCCCACCCACAGGTTTCGCCGGGAGTTGAACTGACCATAAATCTTGTCAAAGCGTGAAGATATGGAAGGCAGAAACTCAAGAGGCGAGGTTCCCTTCAGAAAAAACGATGAGGCAATGGGCACAAACAAATCGGAGGTTTCAGTTCCATCGACCACGTTCAAACCAGCGAGGGATCGGTGTTCAGAAATCGGAACAGGTTGCTCTGAACTGGCCCCTGGAAGTTTTGCGGTACGAAGCGTGGTCAACTGGCGCCGTGAAGACTGTGGAAATTGGCCAAGGGTAATGCGCAACTCCCTTTCAAGGGTGGCAGCATCCATCCCTCCGTTGGCCAAATGGAAGTGGCGGAGACCTGTCGGCCCTCCCTCCGCATGGGTAACCATAGTCAGACTCGATTGTCCCTGAATCAACTGGCAGCTATCCGCAAGCGAATCGTTGCCGTCGACGGCATGATCCACAACCCCAGCAATGTCCACCGTAATACTCGCCACCTGAAATCCATTGGCGATCACGGCTTCCTTCAGTTTGGAGACAGTATCCCTTCGCAGACCCACCACCAATGCATGATCTTGTTTGCCGATTTGGAACTCATATGTCGCCAGATGAACCTCACTCAATGGCAACGGCAACTGCTGCTC
>DASCRE010000340.1:0-14468 GCA_034408645.1 Fidelibacterota bacterium
TTGATGGATAATATGAAATATTTTTTAAGTTTTGAAAACATAAACTATGAAGATGCAAGCCCCTCCACATCTTATTTTCCGACGATCTCATTAGATGAGATTAATGTGCCTGACACGACCAGTGATGGTTCCCCTTTTGGTTTTGGAAGCGTCAGCTTCACGGAAGCGGAAGGGTTGAGCCAAATGGTTTCATTAGGTTTAGTAGATTCCCTTGCTGCAGCATCAGCCCTACACTATCAGTTTCAAAAATCCTATGGTGATACAACACTGTTAATGTTTTCCGACTATCAGAGAATGTATGGGAAAAAACCTAATGCTGGGCTTTCAAGAAATACGTTTTCTGGAAACATTACTGCAGACGTGGGCCAGCTGCGCCTAAAGGCCGGTGGAACCTTTTCTTCTAAGGATTCCAGGGGGGATCTCGGGGAAAGTACCACAATAAGCCAGGGGGACTATCCATATACCTATTCATTGCTGAACAGCGACAACACCCCGTGGTATGAGTCCAAAAGTGTGTCAGGCTATGTAAACGCGACACAGCCGTTAGGGGCATTGTCCTATATAAAGGTGAACATGAGTCATTATTCATATTCTAGAGAATATGGCGATAACAACCATAAAGAGGATATAGCGGCGTACGGTGACCCAACGGCTCCTGGGAATGAGTACCTGAGAGGTTGGGGTAAAAACCCTATATCAATTGAGAATTTTGCCTATTTTTCAAATAAGGGTGTGATTTACGATGAGTATAGAAAAAGCTCAATGAGCTATACCGGAATTAAGGGGGACTATGTGAACCAGTGGAACAACCATGAAATTAAGGCAGGGCTTGAGTGGAGAAAACACACCCTCCGCGACTATCGCTTGGCACAACCAATGGAAATTGCTGAAGGCTATCGCAAGGCAGAAGTTGCTAATTATGGTCCTAATGGAGTGTTGGGAGCAGATGGAATTTATAATGAAGGCGAAACATTTACAGATGTTGCAGATTCTCTTGGCGTATTAAACGGTGTTTGGGATGAAGATGAGGCCTGGGAAGACGTAAATGACGATTTAGTGAGTGGAGACGCAAACTATATTGATGTTACTCACGAGGACTGGGAATACACAACATACCGAAATGCCTATACCGAGAACATTGGGTACGACCAACAAGGAAACGAGCAAGACAGCTATTCCCCCAACGGAACATCACCACCCGGAGAGCCTGTTATTTTAGGTGCCTATGTTCAGGATAAAATTGAGCTTGAAGATTTGACTCTCAACATTGGCATGCGTTTCGATAGCTTTGATTTTGGATCAGAAGCTCCAGAGTCCTGGGACGACCTACACCTTTTAAATGGACGCATAGACCACGATGCGTCTGGATATAAAAAAGTAGACCCATATACATACATTTCTCCTAGGGTAGGAATGTCGTTTCCAGTGACAGACCAAACAGTTCTACATGCTCAATATGGAAAATTTGTGCAACACCCCATCCTCAATAGACTTTATTTGTCTGATTCAGAGCTTGCTGCAAACCTAACACAGGGAAATATGACTGTTTCTCCAAACGGTTCGTTAAAGCCTGAAAAAACCACTCAATATGAGTTAGGCTTTGCCCAGCAGCTGGGAAATGTTGCAGCAATAGATATTACCGGATATTATAAAGAAATTAGAGATTATACCATGATGGCAAACCGCAGCAATGCGTTTGTCGATGGCGCTCAATTTAGTTGGGCACAATATATGAACGGTGACTATGGTGTGGTTAAAGGACTGTCAGCAGCATTTAAAATGAGAAGAATGAAAGGTGTGTTGATTGATGCTAATTATACAATGCAGTGGGCAAACGGGACGGGGTCTGACCCAGCGTCCTTTTTTAACATTGCCTGGATTGGTGATAATTATCCAACATCGGTAAACCCATTGGATTTTGATCAACGTCATACAGGCTCGGTAATGGTGGACTATAGAGGTGGTAATTTTATGGGGATTTGTGACTTGGGAGTTAACGCACTCTATCAGTTTGGAAGCGGAACTGCGTACACCCCATCCACAATCCAGTCTGCAGTTTTTGGCCGTGGATGGTATAATCCTGTTGGCGCTATTAATTCTAGCTATAAGCCATGGACATCAACGCTCGACCTTCGTTTTGAATTTGATGATATTGTTGGAACAGGATTGACAGCGTATTTAATTGTTCTAAATGCACTGAACACTGAAAACGTTGTTGGTGTTTATGAGGGAACTGGCCAGGCAGGAGAAGATGGATGGATGGCCTCCCCTGAGGGGCAGGTTTGGTTAAAAGGAAACCCGATAGGTGAAAGTTTTTACTATGACAGACTTAGGGATTCCAGCAACTGGTCTAATCCAAGAATGGTTCGTTTTGGATTGTCATATAGTTTATAATTTTGTAGGCAATAACCGTGAGGAAAAATATGAAAAAATATTTACAGACTTCTTTAAAGTGGTTTTTAACAATTGCTGTTTTTCAGGTTGTCTCAGTGACAGATGCTGCAGTGAGAACAGATGCACAGGGGGGAGTTTTTCTTGGCAAAACCCTGATGGCAGATTCGGGTCAGTTTGACGGCAATCGAATACGTGACGATCTTGAGAACAACGGTATGTTAGTTTCTCATCGCATTAGTGGGCATTCAGGGATGGAGTGGCCTAAGGGGTCACACAAATATATTAATTATGCCTCGGGAATTTGGATTGCTGGTAAGGTTGGCGGAGACATTCGAACCGCAGTTGGAGAGTACGGACCAGAGTTTGTAGCTGGACCATGGGGGAGCGAATCTGGTGGCAGCGAACATCAGCTATATATTGTAAATAAGGCTGACCTGGCTGATCCATTGGCAAGTGATGATTTTCAGAACTGGCCGGCAGACCTGGGAGCGCCCTGGGTTGATGTGGACGAAGATGGTGTTTATAGTCCAATGCCCGCAGGACCAGACCACCCTGATTTTGTTGGCGATCAGGTGATTTGGTGGGTTATGAACGATGGAGATATCGCTGAACACTCAATATTTCACACACTGCCATTGGGTGTTGAGGTGCAAATGACACTTTGGGGTTATGACCGACCGGATGCCTTTGGAGACATGATGTTTGTAAAGGCACTTATTATTAATAAAAGTGGTCAGGATGTAGATGATACTATAATTGGTCTTTGGGCAGACCCGGACCTGGGCGATGCCGGAGATGACTTTGTGGGCTGTGATGTTGATTTAAGTCTCGGATTTTGTTACAATGATGGAGCTGATGCAGATTATGGCTCCGACCCCCCTGCAATAGGGTATGACTTTTTTCAAGGGCCCCTTGTTCCCTGCGAAGAAGCGGACAGTACTAATGCAGATTGCCTGCCCGGTTCACCCGGGGGGCTTTCTTATGGTGTTCGCCATGAAGGAATGAAAAACTTACCCATGAGTTCTTTTACAAAATATATTAATGGTGATCCTGTTTATTCTGATCCAAACGATGCCATAGAGGCCTATAACTACATGTCAGGAATATTGGGTGTTGGTACTCCCTTTGTTAATTCTGAGACCGGTGAAACAAGCCTATTTGTTCATGCAGACGACCCCAACAATAACACAGGGGTAGGTGATGGTGTATGGGTAGACTCAGATGACCATGCTTCAGGGGACCGCCGATTTCTTATGAATGCGGGTCCTTTTACTCTGGCAGCAGAAGACAGTCAGGAGGTTGTGTTTGGAATGTTAATTGCCCGGGGCTCTGACGCATTAACCTCTGTCACCGCACTAAAGGTGGCGGACCAACTTGCGCAGTTGGCCTATGATATCCAATTTGCATTACCAGAATCACCTGTGGCGCCCAATGTTACTGCAGGTACTACAGGCGATGCTATTATACTCTCATGGGATGACGGCGTGAATGCAGCTGAAAGCTATATAGCTGAAGATGTTATTGATAAGCTACCAGTTCCAGTGGCCTTTGATACAACGTGGGTAACAGACATTACCTTTGATGTAAGCAATGATACCACAATTGTAGGACCTGACACTACGATCACATCGGACACAACTTTTAGTTTTATACAGGTGATTGATCAAATTGATACCACGTTTGAAGGTGCAAACACTTCGTTTGTTTTTCAGGGATATAATGTTTATCAATTGGAAACCTCGTCTGGACAGGGGGCAAAAAAACGTATTGCCACCTATGATTTGATAGACGGGATTACTGAGATATTTGATGATGTTTTTGACCCCACGTACGGTGAAACAATAAACCGTAGGGTGCAGTATGGCTCTGACAGCGGTGTAAAACGTAGTATTACCATTGACACAGACGGTTTAAATGCTGGAATTCCACTGAAAACCAATCGAGCATATTATTTTGCTGTGACAACCTATGGATATAATCCATATGGAATACCAAGAACACTGGAAAGCCCAACTAATATTATGGAAATAAGGCCTCAAATTGCGACCACCAGAGGTGATGCTGAGACAATCTCTGGTACATCGTCCATTGATGCCACACACGGTTCTGGTGCTTCTGATGGGTCCGTTAGGGCTGTGGTTATTGATCCCTATGCGGTCACGGGCGATGAATATCAGGTGTCGTTTCACCTGAACGCTGACAGTTCGGCTCTTGTTTGGGATGTTATAAATACCACTGACGGAACTAATCTTATATCAGGAAACCCCATTCAAGGCGGTGTTGATATGGCGACAGGTAGCGAGGTTGGTGAAGGCGCAAATCCAATAATTGAAGGGTTGCAGATAATAGTAAACGGCCCACCAAATGAGTTTAAGGATTTCTATGCCACCCAAAATGCTAGCGGAGCTATTGCTGGAAACGCTGGTGCGTCAGCTGATTATAACGGTTATCCTGGCATGGGCAGAGATAATATGGAAAACCAACAAACAAACGGCTCGACATGGTTCATCACCACTAGTAACGGAGATAATAAAAACTATGAGGATTTCTTTCCCTATGTAACTCGTTATTCTGGTGGGTATGGTAACCCTGGTGGCGGCATGCAATATTTAATTCCAGATGATTTTGAGTTTCGTTTTACCGAAACTGGAAGTAAAATGTTAAATAGGACTACAGACCTGGTTGTAGATACTCCACTTGAAATTTGGAATATTGGTGATGTTGCTGATCCGTCAGATGATTTTCAAATGATGGGGCTTTTCAATGATAGCAATGAAGATGGCGAGTGGAACATGTACCAAGACGACAGTCCAATTTCCGGTGCGTCAAATGATCCATATATGGAAGGCTTTTATGTTGTGGAGCACGCGGATAGGGCTCCCGGAACGGCTGGATATGAGGCTATGGTAGCTGCGTTTACAGCAGACCCAGGTGCGAGCGGTGCTTATGAGTGGGCGACAGGCCCTGGGTTGCCACTTTCAGCCCCTGGTCAAATCACCAGAGTTGTTTTATTAAATATGACTTTTGCAAATTGGAATGGCGGAGATGTCACAGCCGACCCATTTGTAGTAGATGCTGCTATACCTGAAACAGGGACAGTGTTTCGTATGGTTACAACAAAACCGAATTCAGCCAGCGATGTTTTTACTGTAAGCACATCAAGTTATATGACAGCGAACACAACATTTGATCCGCAGGGTATCAATGTTTGGCCAAATCCATATTTTGGGTATAACCCAGAAGAAAGAACGACTCTTGAAAGGCGGGTAACGTTTACTCATCTTCCTGAGGCGGATGGAACTGCAACAATTAGAATATTTAATTTAGCAGGCCAGTTGATCAAAAAACTGGACCACAATGATGGCACACAGTATGAGGTGTGGGACCTAACAAATAATTTTAATATACCGGTATCAAGCGGGATGTATATTGCACATGTTGTGACAGACCAGGGCGATATGGTTCTAAAAATAGCCATTGTGCAACCTGAAGAACGTATAGATGTCTATTAAACATTTAAAGGAGACAGTAAAAATGAAAACAAAATATTCTTATTTTATTTTAACAGGTGCGCTTCTGGTTGTTAATGCTTTTGGTGGCACGATTAAATCAAATGGAACCTCTGGGGCGACCCAGCTGAGTGTTCCGGTTGGTGCACATGGAATAGCGTTAAATGGTTCTAACCTTGCCACTGTTTCAGGAGTAGAGGCGCTCTACTTTAACCCCGCCGGAGCCTCTAATATTGGAGGGACTGAGGCCATGTTCTCTAATATGTCTTATATTGCCGATATAAAAGTCAACTATGCTGGCCTTGTAAGTAGATTAGGTAATTCTGGGACATTAGGCCTAAGTATAAAATCCTTCAACTTTGGTGATATAAGGCGTACAACATCAGACAATACGGAGGGGACGGGTGAAACATTTTCTCCTAACTTTATGACCCTTTCTGCTACATGGTCAAAATCATTAGCTGACAGAATGCGTTTTGGGGTAAACATGAAATATGTTCAAGAGGAAATATTAAGAACTTCTGCTTCAGGGCTTAGTTTTGATATGGGAATCCAATATAGCTTCAGCGGTATGCCAATGAAAATTGGAGTTGTACTAAGTAATTTGGGAAACAAGATGCAGTATTCTGGATCTGATTTAGAGCAAAAACTACCTCCGGATGGATCTGGAGAAGGAACAAATGATGAACCCTTTCAGATTGTATCGGAACCCTTTGAAATGCCTGTAGAAATGAACATTGGTTTGTCTTACGAGGCAATCCCCGGTCTTCTAATTCAAGGAACCTTTAACAATAACAGCTCATCAAATAATGAGTTGCGTTTTGGAAGTGAATACAGTATGGCTTTTGGAGATGCATCTGTGTGGATTGGAACCGGACTATCTATAGCAAACATTGATGATGAAAAACCAGATAACGTGTCGCAATCTGATTGGAGTGAGTCAACAGAATCAAATTTTGGAACAACGTTTGGAGCTGGGATTGTTTATCCTATTGGAGAATTAACCGTCGGTTTTGAGGTTGCCCAAAGAACAGTTGTTGATTATTTTGACAATAATCTTGTCTATGCGTTAAAGGTGTCTTTTTAAGCTAATAAGGTTTAAAAAAATAATAATAAAAAGCCCTGATATTTTCAGGGTTTTTTATTTAAATAGAGTTTTTAACAAGGGAAACAATTCACCATAGGATAACCCTTGACCAAAGTAAAACTCTCCCTCTTCATTTTGTAATATCATTTCCCAGTGGAGGTGCGCTCCGTCCCGTTTTCCGTAAGTAGATGCTTCCATTCCCGTGTTCCCCGTTTTTCCAATGAGTTGGTTAACAGAAATTTTATTCCCTGGTTTTATGTTATTATCTATATGAGAGAGATGTGCATAAATAGTAATAACGCGAAACCCAGGGATTAGATTCAGGCCGTGATCTAACATAACGGCTTTCCCTAATAAAATATGGTCGAACACATCCGACGGTGTTCGATTTATATTAGATACCTTCTTTAACAAACCATTTCTAAACTCAGGAAGAACCTCTTCAAAGTTATGGTCAGCGCGAATGACCGTACCTTCAGCTACGGCTCTCACGGGTGTCCCCCAATTGGCAAAAAAATCTATCCCCCTGTGAATCCCCTTCCGATATTCCCGCGGTGCATTCGGCAGGCGGCTCGCTTTTTTAGGTATATTAATTCCCTCACATGGATATATAAGTGTTGGAAGGGTAATATTATTCCAATCTAAAGGTGATTTTAGATTTTTAAAAATCGGATTGATAGATTCGGACTGTCTGTTGACATAAATAGTTAGCAGAGTATTTTCAAGTGTTTTTAAATAGTGGTTGTTCGCAACAAAGTTTAGTTTTGTAAAATGATTTGAATGAAAGGCATTATTTAATATATAGACCTTGTTAGCATCAACCCTGTTTTTCATCAATTTGAATAAGATATTTTTTAGTGAGTCGTCCACACCCTGTGAAAACAGAGAATTGGACATTGATTCTAATAATCCGTCGGAATATTTTTCGGGGATTTTTCTAAAAGTATGCCCTGATGGGATATAAACACTGAGGGTATCAAACCCGACATTTGAATAAAATGATATTTCGGATGGATTTGAATCTTTAATCGTCGAAATGTGGGAACAAGAAACAACCAATAAAAAATATATGCAGAAAATGTTAAGACGATGCATTTTAATTAAGACAGATGCTTTATAAGAAATTTTAGACCATTTTTAAATGCTAAAATAGAGTCATCATTGTGTACCGTCTCTATCGCAATAGGAGACAATATGGATTGGTATGCATCAACAGTTTTCTCCAAAGATATCTGAACAACAGGCAGTTGAACGAGTTCGAGTGTTTCAAGAAGAGAAAATTCATATTTTGCCCATGCCATTGGAGCGATTAAAATCCCAGATGCAGCATTTCTATTCCTTTGAAGGAATGAAATAGCCATATAAATCTTATGAGTTTGAAATATTTTAAGTTCTATTTCTGTATTTCTTACTTCACGCCGAAGAGTTCGATTAATTTTATCCAAAGTAATTCTTTTGCCTGTTTGAGCAGACCTTACGCCAATCAGGTTCAGGTTGGGTCCTTGAAGTACGAGTATTTTCATTATAAAGTAATTATATTAATGCTGGTTATTATGAGACCCAAGAAGCTCATCTCAATGGTATAATGTGACCGAGAACATAGCCAATAATAATTCCAAACAAAAGTGCGACAGTGAGAACGCGTGAACGGGTAAGTTCTTTTGAATAGCCTTTTTTTATAGCAATTATGGAAACAAAATAACCCATAGCATTTAACATCCAGAAAAAGGGAATGGTGAATATTTTAATGACGAAAGGCCCAACCCAGGGGACCATAGCAATAAGAGCGCCAAATCCGGCAAATATTTGTGTAAAAAACCCCAATATTAACGTTACAAACACAACGATTTTTCCGTCAACCTCCATTTTTAGCGCGACAATCATAATCACCAGAGCTAGCGCCCACACAAGGAGATGTTTCCATCGGTGTTTGAGAAAGTCTTTCACTGTCTCAGCGTTGCAGTAACAGCAACTGGCCCTATTTTTACTGACGCTTTCATGATTCTTCTTAAATTATTTTGTTCCACCCAGACCTGCTTTATTGCCTCAGATCGCGTAATATTTTGACTAAAATAATCAGACCGGTCAAACATTTGAATTTGGTCATTTATAGGAATTAAATCAAGGCGGAAATGATTACATAAAACAGAGCGCCCACCAGACCTCACTTTGATTGTATCTGCTATTAATACTCTTGATTTAAATAAGCCACCTTCGTGCTCTATAGGGAACCATTGAGTGTCCAACATATCACCCCGTTCTTTGTTAAGTCTAGCCAAGAAAGAAAAAAGATTCATACAGGAATCGGGCCTGTGAAAGGATTCCAGTTTTTCGTACACAATCTTCTTTGATGAACCGTCCCACTTCCCAGAGACCTGTTGTTTAAAATCCCCCTGCCGAATGTGTTTATTATAATGCCGCACTCCATAAAACGATGTGTCAAATATTGTATCGTAGTCATTTTCGAATGGGAAAATATAATCAATTAACCCTGTGGAGCGGGCGGTAATAAGTAACCTATTGTTTTGTGGATAAAGATAAGATATCTCCCCGCATTTTATTCCAAAAACGGTAAGGTCGTAATAGAGAGTGTCAACAGACCCAAATAAAACACTTAGGGACACTCCCAACGTTATTACATAAAACCTTAGTTTCACGGTTTCCAGCTAAACCTCCCGGAAACCCCTAAAAGTCCCATGAGTGGGATGTAAACAATCTGGACCAAAGACCACAATAAAAAGACAGGAAAAGAAACAGGTGTTTTAGATATCCATCCCCCAAGGTATATTATAACGCCTTCTAAAAAAACTTTAAAAACCCACATAAGTATAAAGGTGAGAGTAAAAACTCCTAGCACAACGTGGAGCAGTAAGGAGACATTTACAATGTAAACAGACAGAAGAAAGACCAGGAACCATATTTGGGATTGGTATTGTTTTTGAGAATTAGATGCCCATCTAATTCTTTGATTTATGAATTGCCAGAGTGAATCGACAGGAAGGGTCATGACAGCACCATCAGGATCAGGATTAAAAGACCCCCCACCAACTTGAGATATTGATTGAATTAAATATATATCATCACCAGAAACTTCATTTGCAACAGGAAAAAACCCATCAACTTGGTTAAAATATGATTTTTTGTAGGCAAGGTTTTGACCAGACCCCGCCCAGGAAAACCCAACCCCCATGGCCCCGGCATTTGCGCTCATGAGTGATAAAAAATCGATTCGTTGAAATAAATGAAACAATCGGCTTTCAGTTTCCACAGAAGAAAACCCAGCAACAACACCCGTATTGTTTTCGAACTCACCTACCATGCTTGAAACCCATGTTTTAGGGACTCGGCAGTCTCCATCAGTTGATAGAATTATAGTTCCCCTCGCAATAGAAATGGCTTCTGATAGCGCATGTTTTTTTGGGGTCATTTTATTGGATTTTTTTGTGATTTGTACTCCATTAAAATTGAGATATTCATTTGTAAAGCTTGTAATAATCTTCCAGGTACCGTCGGTTGATCGGTCATCTGCAACAATAATTTCTAATTTATTTATTGGATAGTCCTGGGCAACCAAGTCCTCTAACAAACTGTTTAAGTTTTTTGATTCATTTCTTACTGCCATTACAACAGAGACACTAGGGCAATACGACAAAGAGGTCTTCTTGGGAGTTTTTTTTAACCGAGATAAACCAGTAATAAATAAAATTACATAGAGACAGTAAACACCAAGGGCGACCCACATCAACCCCAAGAGGAAAATCATACGACCCCAGAAACCACAGATGCAATCAAAAAATAAAGTGTAACCCCCAGAATATCAATGCTCGTTGTGACAAAAGGGCCTGTAGCGATGGCAGGGTCAATATCGATTTTTTGTAGGACTAGGGGCACCACCGTTCCAACAAAGGAAGCAATAAGCATAGAGCTGCATATGCTGAGCCCAACAATTATTCCGAGTGAAGCAGGAGCTTCAACAAAGGGAAGTAATGTAAATACTCCCAGCAATATTCCATAGAGCACCCCTAAGATTAAGCCTACACGTAATTCTTTATACACAAGCTTCAGCTCGCCTCCGGCCTCCACCCGCCCGGTGGCCATTCCCCGAACCACAATAGTTGATGATTGAGTTCCGACGTTCCCCCCCATCCCAATGATGACCGGAATAAACGCTGCCAGTGCCACGGTAGTTTCCAGCATATGTTCAAACTTTCCGATAATAAAAGCAGCTAAAACTCCCCCGACCCAACTTGCAAACAGCCACGGTAATCTAGATTTTACGTTTTCCCAAGAAGACTTAAGTAATATTTCTCTGTCTTTTCCTGCTCCAGCCATCTGGAGAAAATCCTCTGTTGCTTCTTCACGAATAACATCCACAACATCATCTACTGTAACAATACCCAACATTGAGTCATCCATATCAACGACCGGGACCGCAAGATAGTTGTATCGGGCTACTATTTTTGCTACCTCTTCCTGGTCTGTTTCCGGTCTAACGCTCACCACATTTTTGGTCATGATATTTACCAGAGAAGTTTCGGGCGGAGTGGTTACAAGATCTCTCAATGAGATAACTCCTGTGAGCCTATTATCGTCATCGGTAATATATAGATAAAAAACCATTTCCGATTTTTCCTGTTTTTGTAGTTCCTTAATAGCCTCATAGGCAACTGTATTCTGGTGAAGAGTAAAAATATCTGTGGTCATAATGCTGGCCGCGCTATCTACAGGATAGGACATAATTTCTTCCACCTCTTCCTGTTTTTCAGCATTAAGGAGGTCTAAAACAGACTGGGTTTTTTCATCGGAAAATAGAGCAAGGATATCTGCCTGATCGTTGACACCCAATTTTTGAAATAGTTTAGCTATTTTTTCTGGGGGCTCATCACCAATAAGATTGAGAATTATCGGTTCATCTAGTTCAGTCAAAAACTCAGATACTTGCTCCGTATCCATCATTAAATCGAACAAAGTTTTTTGTTCCATGTCTGTAAAAAACCGGTAAAGAACTGCCATATCTGCGGGATGAGTTTTAGTAATGAGCTTAGTAATATTTGTTTTTGCATGACGTCGAATTAATCGGCGAAACGTATCACGCAAAACAGATATCTCATGTTGAAACATCTCTTTTCTCATTGTTTGACCACCGCCCCTACAGAACCGGAGTTAATAGTTTTGTAACCTCTAAAAAAAAGAAAAACCGCTATCAATAAAAATAAGGGCGACACATGGTTTTTCCAGATATAATAATTAAACCAAGAGGCCTGTGTGTTTTCCATTATTAGTGCCAACCCATTATTTAGCGAATGGAGAATAAGTCCCGGGAAAATGCTTCCAGTTCTCCAGGCTAAATATCCTAAGATAATTCCCAATAAATAAATTTGAATTATCCATCCAGGATTCATGTGAACTGCAGCAAAAAACAAGCTGGTGATCAATACGGCTTTTGTTACATCTTTCCAGTGAATTTCCAAAAACTGCTGGAGAAAGCCCCGAAACAAAACCTCTTCACTAAATGGAGCTATAAGGACCGTTGCGACTATGAGCAAAAGAGCATAAAGTGGACTGTCAAATTGAAAGAGTTCCGCTAGTTTTTCAATATAATCTGGTCTCGGAAGCACTATCCCAATTAGACGGTCAATTTCATCTGAGAGAATGATTGTCCCCAACGATAAACCGACTATGGGAAAAATACTGTTAATTGGTATAGGTTTTAATCGGAATGATTGTGTGAACGATTTGTTTTTTAAATAAACAATGGTAAAAACAGGCAAAACGATAATTCCCTGTCCAATGAAAATGGAAAGGATTGTTAGAAGGCGTGAGTCAGTCTCAGGAAATAGAGCAGTACTTACGGACAGAACAAGGGCAACCCCGGCAAATCCAATAAACAGAGATGCAATCACGATTATAAATACAGATCGAATGGTAAATGTCTTGTTCATAACAGTCTGATTCCGTTGGCAACATAGTGGAGGAAATTACAATTATCCTTAAGGAATGAAAAGAAATTAGGAAACCGTTAAATAATAATTATAGGTTTAGTATAAACAACCTAATTATTACCTGGGCGGGTTAAATGTGACAACAAAATCCCAGCAGATGTCGCAACATTTAATGATTCTCCAGTCCCAAACTTAGGAATCGAAATGATATCGCTTAACAATGTCTGGTTTTCTTTTGAAATCCCACTCGCCTCATTCCCCAACACTAAAACCCACTCCTTTTTCTTTGGTGGAGTTTTTAATTTAAGATATGAAGACCCAGAGGGGCTGGACCCGATAATCCAATAGTTTTCTTGAACAAATGTATTTAATGAAGCGTTTTCTTGAAAATTCAGATGAAAATGAGCGCCCATTCCTGCGCGGATTGATTTTGGATTGAATGGATCAACGCAGTTTGGAGAAAGAGCAATGTTTTGGATTCCAAACCAGGATGTACTACGTAAAATTGTTCCCATGTTTCCGGGGTCGGAAATAGCGTCTAAGAAAATAAAGGGCTGCCTTGTATGAATAAAACTATTTTGTGTTTCAGGAAGAGAACAAATACCTGCTATGCCGGAAGGGTGTTCTGTGGTAGCTATCGATTTCATGGTTCTACCGTTAACATTAATAATAGCGACACCGGCCTTCTCTATATCAGCCAATATGTTTTGGGATGAAGGGGAATTCTTATAAATATCTGTTAATAAAACTGTTTTTAAAACAGTATTTGCTTCAAGAGCAGAAGAAACAATTCTGGTTCCTTCAACTAAAAACTCTTTACCCAGCTCCCTGTATTTTTTATGTTTCAGAGACCTAAGGTGTTTTATTTTAGATTTGGAAATCATCCTGCCTGTGATTTTTCTATGCTTACAGTTGCCATTTAATTTTGGTTTTAACGTGTTCTAAAGTAGTAAGGTCAGAATTAATATCTTTCTATATTGGCACAAAGCAACTGAAAGACCAGAGAGCCATAAGTTGGTTCTTTAAAACAGTGCGTGCACATCTTGATTGCTTGTTGTTATAGGTTTTATTAAGTGGAAAATAAGAAAAAAAGACATCTTAATTTCACTTATTTATGGTCTTAAATTTTGTCTTTTATTCAGACATATTTTGAAACCGGTAACCCTAATTGTATTAGATGGCGTGGGGCACAATGAAAATCCCAAGGGGAACGCTGTTCTCTCAGCCCACACGCCTAATTTGGATTTTTATAAGAAAAATTATCCATGGACCCTGTTAGATGCCTCTGGGGAAGCTGTGGGGCTCCCACCGGGATTTCAGGGTTCCAGCGAAGTCGGACACCTGAGCATGGGAGCAGGGAAAATCCTTGTTCAGGAATTAAAGAGGATTAATGATCAACTGTTAGATGGAACCTTGTTTAAATCTCCTGCGTGGAACCATCTTATTGAGAACTGGAAAACCAACCAGTCTCAACTTCATTTTTTGGGGCTGCTTCAAGATGAAGGTGTCCACTCCCATCAGGACCAACTCTTCAAA
>DASCRE010000341.1:0-8688 GCA_034408645.1 Fidelibacterota bacterium
AAAGTTGTTGACTCTGATACCCACCAACCTCTTGTTGGTGCCAATGTGATGGTTGTCGGAACTGATATAGGAACTTCCTGCGATGCGGAGGGGGGTTTTTCTATTTCTAATATTCCAGTGGGCGGCTACACGGTCACCGCGTCGATGATTGGATACTCCCCGGCCTCCCGTGCCAATGTAAATATTTACTCTCAACGCCAAACACAGTTAAAGTTTAATCTTAGTTTGTCTGTGTTGGAGGGTAAATTAATAACGGTGAGTGCAGGCTTTTTTGAAAAAGCAAAAGACGGTGTCGTCAGTACCCAGACAATTGGAATTGAAGAAATTCGCTCTGACCCAATTGGGTCTTATGATATACAAATGATGGTCCATTCCCTTCCGTCTGTTGTAACAGCAACAGACCAGAACAATGAAATTATTGTGCGGGGAGGGGGACCTGGTGAAAACCTCTTTATTGTGGATAACCTGGAGATTCCAAACCCCAATCATTTTGGAGAGGTGGGTACCGGGGGCGGTCCAGTTAATATATTAAATACAGAGTTTGTGGAAAAGGTTGACTTTTTCGCCGGTGGCTTTCCAGCTAGGTATGGAGACAAACAGTCATCAGTTATGGATATCAGTCTCCGGGAAGGAAATTATAATAATTTTAATTTAGATATGGAAATGAGTATGGCCGGGGCTGGGCTGCTTGCTGAGGGGCCCTATGCAAACGGAAGGGGCTCTTATATTGCCAGCTTTCGACAATCATTCTTAAAATATATTATAAAATCATCTGGCCTTACGGCTGTTCCTGAATATTGGAATTCTCAGCTGAAAGCTGTTTATAATCTAAGCCGTAGAGATAAGCTAACGTTTAATGCCGTAGGTGGTTGGGACCATATTAAAGTAGAAGACGAGAACAGGCCGGATCTAAAGGGCGCTGAAAATGTGGAGCGCTCTGGCTACCAGTATACGGCTGGTATTACCTATAAATCTCTTTTTTCGAAAAACGGATATACATTACTCTCTGGCGGCAGAACCTCTTCCGGTTGGGTTGTAGATGTATACTCGATACAGGATAACAGTGAGGATACATACTTCACGCGCGATAATATCGAAACCGATAATTTTATAAAATGGGATGTTGTATATAAACACTCTAAAAATTTTGAGCTGTCTGCCGGAATTAATACAAAATATGGCAGCTATAATATGCGGGAGGTTCTTGACCCTGACACTGTTTATTTCTATACATATCCTGACCTCCAAATGGATGCAAACCTGCAAGACTATTATGCCTTGATTGGGGACCGTTTAGATTATGAGTATTGTGCTATTCCAGAACCAGCAACGGGAGACACCTTAATTAACAAAGGAAGGGCGGTTGATAATTCGGGCGGGCTCTGGAGGTATGCTTCCTATGGCCAAATTAGATGGACAAAAAACAGATTAACATTAACTTCTGGCCTTCGCTTTGACAGTGTGCCTAAAAACAAAACGTCTGTGGTAGCACCCAGACTGGGCCTCAGCCTGTCGCTTACTCCGGCGACCAAGCTGAATGCGGCCGTAGGTAAATATTACCAAACACCCTTTTATATGATGTTGTTGAATCCCAACAGCCCCCGTACTCTTAAACATTCACACACAGACCAGCGGGTTTTGGGAGTAGAGTATTTGTTTGCTGACGATATAAAGGCAACCATAGAAATTTATTCTAAAGATTATTACAACAGGCCTGTGAAAATTTCGACGATTACTTCAGATTCCTTAGATGGTCGGCTCGGGTTCACAGATTCAGGTCGGGGGCGATCTCGAGGGGTTGAGCTGTTCATACAAAAGAAATTTTCCCATAAATGGTACGGGACACTAAGTTATGCCCATTCACGGGCTGAGGGGCTTGATGTCCGAGAGGGCCGGGAAGGGTATTATCCCTGGGACTTTGATTTTGTAAACACATTTACCCTAGTTGGGGGGTATAAATTCAAGTTCAGGGAGAGTCTGTGGTATAATAGAATCAGGGAGGCCCGTATCTTCCCCTATATTGCCTGGATTCCTTTTATGGTGTCTGACCAACTAGAGATCAGCTTCAGATATCGGTACTCAGGTGGCAGGCCTTACACCCCTAAAAAATATGATTTTCACCATCGCATATGGTATTTAGACCCTAATGATAATTTAAACACAGAGCGCTATGGGCCTTACAGCCGTCTGGATATTATGGTGCTCCGACGTTTTAATTTTAAAAAAATAAACCTTACAACATATCTTGACCTACAAAACATCTTTGATCGCAACAACCAGTGGGAGCGCGTCTATCTAGAAGACGGCACCTATGAGATGTCATACCAGTATAAACAACTGCCCGTAGGTGGAATTATTATTGAATTCTAAAAAAAAAGGGGGGGGGTGCTGAAAAAGGTTCTACCTAAACAAGCACACATGATTCAGAAAGTGTTTTTTTTCTAAGCACAGGAACTTTCGCTTCTCTATGTGGATATCCTACTGGAATTAATAAAAATGCTCGCTCGTTTTTTGGGCGACCGAGCACCTTCTCAAGGAACCCCATAGGGCTGGGGGTGTGAGTTAAGGCAACCAGCCCCATTTGATGAAGCGCCATTAATAAAAACCCTGACGCAATCCCGACAGACTCATTTACGTAATAGTTTTTTCTCCTGGAAGTGGCTCCAGAGTCATAAACCTGCTTAAACACCACTATAAGGTATGGTGCTGTTTCGATAAACGGTTTTTTCCAGTCCGTTGCAAAGGGATTTAAGTCTTTCAGCCATTCCTTTGTAGCGCGGTGAGTGTAAAACTCCTTTTCTTCTCTTTCGGCAGCAATGCGGATTTCCTTTTTAACCTTTTGATCCCTAACAACTACAAATGTCCATGGCTCTTTGTTTGCGCCAGATGGGGCGGAAGTGGCAATCCGCACAGCGTTCTTAATTGTCTCTATTGGAACGGGTGTATCTGAAAACCTTCTGACCGACCTTCGTTTTTTCATTTTGTCTAATAATAATTGTGATTCTCTTAACAGCTCTGTTGAATCTTTTTTTGTGAATTGTAGTTTTTTGAATGACATGTTTTTCCTTATTAACTTAACTTTTCCTTTGGTTTTTTCATTCTTGAGATGCGACTAATAGAAAGTATAATTTTAATTTCTCTGTTTGGGTCAATTTATCTTTTATTTCGTGAAGATAAAAAACTGTTTTTTTATAACCTTTTTGGAGGTGGTGTTATCTGTTTTGCTCATTTTTTAATAGAGCACTACCGTTGGCAAATGATTCCTGCATACCTGCTATATATAATTATCTTCATCCTTTATAAAAACAGAGCACCCGTATCTATGTGGAAAAAATCTTTTCTTTTTGTTTGGCTTTTGCTGTCTACTCTCCTTCCTCTTGCTGTACCTGTTTTTTCGTTACCCTTCCCAACAGGCCCCCACCCCATTGGAACGCAAATATTTCAATGGGCTGACTCAACCCGAATGGAGTGGTTTACATCTGAAAACCCGGATGATTATAGAAAAATTATGGTTCAGTTATGGTACCCCTCCAAACCTAGAGAAGATAGTGACCCAGAACCGTATATTGATAACGTAGATGTCCGGGCTGAAACTATTGGATCGGCAGGAGGTTTTTCCGGGTGGCTAGCAGGACATATCGAGTTAATAAAAACAAATTCGTTTTTAAACGCAACACCAGACTTCTCTAGCTCTCCTTATCCTGTTCTAGTTTTATCTCATGGAATTACAGGAATGAGGCAAATCCATTCCGCCCTCATCGAAGAACTCGCCAGTAATGGTTATGTTGTAGCTGCCCTTGATCATGCTTATGACTGCAATTTGACTGTTTTTCATGATGGAACCCTAGCCGATTACCGGTCTGATATAACCGGACACCCTGATAGTGTTCAGATTAGACGAAAACAGCTGAATACACGAGTTGCAGATATTCGATTTGTCCTAGACAAATTAACAGAGATCAGTGAAGCTCCGTGGTTTAATGGTCTTATGAATCTGAACAAGGTCGGTGTATTGGGACATTCTTTTGGAGGAGCAACAGCTATTCAAGTTTCCTTTGAGGACGATCGGTTTAAATCCTGTTTAGTTTTAGATAGTTGGCTGAATCCAATCTCTGATACGGTTTTAATCTCTGGAATTAAGCAACCCTTTCTTTACTTAGGTCGCCCTCTTTGGAATGATTCTAATTACCCGTCAAGCCCTGAGTTGGTTAAAACTTTTATTAATGCCTTTCCTGAAAATAAATATCAATTTATTTTAAAAAACTCTAGACACCTTGATTTTTGCGATGCGCCTTTGTTTTCTCCACTATCTGATTGGTTTCTTGAAACCGGGCCAATCCCCGCTAAAAAGGCTGTCTCAATTACAAATAATGTTTCGCTTTTATTTTTTAATCGCTATTTAAAGGACAATCGGTCTGGCTTCCCCGGTTTATTAGCATTAGAACCCTATTTAACTCTTCGGTAGTTATTAAAAAATATACACAATTTGGATTCCATTTCTCTTTGGGTATATTGCCATAGTCTCTGACGACTCAATTTGAATTATTTGTCGAGTGATTTCATAGCCGAGAACTGCCCCTAAAAACACATCTGAAGCCCAGTGGGTGTCTTCTGTTATTCTGGAAAGGCCGGCCCCGATGGCAAGGGTATATGCTAGCGCTGGAACATATTTCAGGTGTGCATATTGATGAGAAACGACCGTCGCCAGGCTCCAAGCGGCCATTGTGTGCCCAGAGGGAAATGCATCATAAAGCGCCCACCGTCCAGAGTTATATCTTTTGAGGGCTCCGGAGGGTCCGTGCCAGTGGTCTTTCCCTTTTCCTGCGCCCGGCCTTTGTCTACCAGTTACATGTTTTAAAACCTGAACAACAATTCCTGTGTGTAGCATCCCCTTAAATCCGAGTGACGCTGTTTTTGTTGCTCTGTGGTCGTTCAAGAGCAGCCCTTTAAAAAAAAACACTCCCAAAATTGAAATGTCAACATAGCCATCACCCAATAAGGTAATTGTTTTGCTGGGTTTGTTTATAGAGGGGTTCCTATTTTGAAATTGCTTTATGTTTCGATAAATTTCCTCGTCTTTAACTGAAAGGGCAATGGTGGTAAGCGCAGTACACCAAAAGGGTATTTTATGGTTCTTATAATTAAACCCTGACAACCATACATGTTTGTGGTTTTCCCAGAAACCCTTTTTACTTTCTGTTTGAGAAATTCCAATGCAGTTTATAATTAAAAAAACAATAAAAACCTTGTTTTTAACAAATATGAAGCGGTTCATTGGTGAGATATTAAATTAATCAGTTCATACTTTAATAGAAAATGTAAGTGGTTTTTCAGGTTGCGCTTTGCCATGAAAACATAATGTTTTTAACTTAACTTAATATTTTACAGCTACTCTTTTATTTTTCATTTATAAAAATACACTTTTTGCCCTAATAGCTATGTTTTCATATTAATCACTAATGAGTTTTGATTTACTAACTTCTTGGTTACAAAAAACTATTGTGGTGCTCATCTTGTTTTCCTCTCCGGCACGCTCTGTGTCTCTAGAGGTTAAATTAAAATCTTCACAGCAATTTAAAAAAGTGTGGCTTCATAGGGCCGAACAGGACTTTCTGGTTGTTGTGACACCGTCAGGGGTAGATTCACTAGACTGGGATAGTGTTCAGGGAGTGCGCATTAAAAAGACCAATGATTTCCATCCGACAAAAAAAACCTTCCTTTATTTTGGATATTTTACCTTTTTTTATTTTTTATTAGAGACTATGTATGTGGAGGCTCCTTTTTCCGTTCCTCAGTTTTTGGGGGTTTTTACAGTGTTCGGTGGCTCTGGGGCTGTAGGGGGATATGCTTATGCAAAACTTCTAGAGCAAAATAAAGATGAATACCTTTCTGTGGAAATTGATAAACAAAATAAAAACGGAAAATTTCAAAAAACGTTGGATTTTTTAATCTCTAATAAAAAATATCAGACTAAATGAAATTACCATCAATACGAGCGTTGTTTATGTGTTCGGTTTTTATTTTTTTAGGCTCCTCTTTACATGCTCAAACTATTTATAAAAAACCCGGAATGGTTGATTTTATAAAAAACATTCCATCTGATATTTCTGAGTATACAAAACAAACTCTCTGCTATGAAAATGCGCAGAACATCGGCGCAATGACCCTTGGAACCGGGCTTCTTATATATTATGATGACAAGCTCCTTGATGTTTCAAATAACATACGAGAACAGGGTGGCTGGAGTAAGCAGGTCGATTGGTACATGGAACACATAGGAGATGGTTATTTACAATTATATGTCGGGTCAAGCTTAATTGGATATGGTTTTTATAATAACGATGATCGCGCTCTACAGTCTGCCAGTCAGATATTCGAAAGCGTCTTTGCCTCTGGAATTCTGGTTCAGCTGTTTAAACATGTAACTGGAAGAGAAAGCCCTTTTGTCGCAACCACCCCTACGGGTCGTTGGCGCCCCTTTCCCAATCAGGTGGATTACCATAACCATGTTCCTAATTATGACGCATTTCCGTCTGGGCATGTAGCAACAATTACCGCTATGGTGGTTGTTTTATCAGAAAACTACCCAGAACATGCCTTCATAAAGCCTTTGGGGTTTTTAGCTATTGCTCTGAATGGGTTAGGAATGATGAATACTGGGGTCCACTGGATAAGTGACTATCCTTTGGGAATTGCGCTTGGCTATGGATTGGCAAAAATAGCAGTAAAAAAGGGGCGGGTGTCTAAAAAAAACAATAATATAAATAATTCTTTTTCAATATTTCCTTCGATTAATCATCGTGGGAATGTTGGTTTTTCTATTAACTACACACTTTAAAGACTGTTTTAATGAGTGGCCTCCTTAATTCTAAAATAACAGCAATTGTTGGCGCACAGTGGGGCGACGAAGGTAAGGGAAAAATCACTGATTTTTTTGCTGGAGAATTTGATTATGTTGTAAGGTTTCACGGTGGCAATAATGCCGGCCATACTGTTATTGTTGAAGGAAACACCTTTAAGCTCCATCTAATCCCTTCGGGTGTCGTGTATGGAAACCCAACCAGTGTTATAGGAAACGGTGTTGTGGTTGATCCGTGTGCGCTGTTGAATGAAATTGCCTACCTAAAAACTAAAGGGATTGAGCCTAAACTTTTGGTTAGCGATCGTGCCCATGTCATAATGCCTTATCATATTGTTTTAGATGGTGCCCTTTCTGGTCACCAGGGTAGCCTTGCCGCAGGAAGCACACGCCGTGGTATTGCGCCCGTTTATGCTGATAAAATGTATCGCAACGGTATTCGAATGATTGACCTCCTTGAGCCAGACGTTTTTCGTGAAAAACTTCGAAAAGGATATAGCTTTTCGAAGGGGCTTATTGAAAAATCTTTAGAGCGGTCACTGGAAATTTCCATCGAAGAAATATTTAATATGTATACAGATTACGGCCAACAGTTGAAGCCCTATATCTGTGACACATCTGTTATTCTTTATAATGCCTATAAATCTAGGGAGAAAATCCTTTTTGAAGGTGCTCAGGGGATTAGCTTAGACGTGGATCATGGCGTTTATCCCTATACCACTTCCAGCAATACGGCTGCCGGTCATATTTCCACCGGAACCGGTGTTAGTTTTCGACATATTAATCGAATTATTGGCGTAGTAAAGGCCTATCTAAGTCGCGTAGGGGAGGGGCCTCTTCCCTCAGAAATACATGAAGACATTGCCGCGCCCCTTCGTGAAAAAGGCCAGGAATATGGAACCACTACCGGTCGTCCGAGGCGCATGGGTTGGTTGGATCTCGTTCAGGTTCGCCAAGCGGTACGTGTAAACGGACTTACAGAGATTGCGCTTACCAAATTGGATATTTTGAATGGATTCGAAGAGGTTCCTGTTTGTGTGGCTTATGATGTGGGTGGTGAACAAATTAATGAAATACCTGCCAGCCTCTCGCTTTACCGGAGGGCCAGGCCTGTTTATAAAACACTGCCAGGGTGGGGAAGTTTGCCTGAAAATATTTGGGATAAAGGATATGATAAAATACCCAAGAGATTAAAAGATTATATCGGTTTTATTGAACGTGAAGTTGGGTGTCCCATAAAAATTGTTTCCGTGGGCCCCCAGCGCCATGAGACCATTATCAGGTAATGTCGTTCACGCAGGATTTTGTAGATTTCGCTGGTCTGTCTGATTTAGAGATCAAAACAAAACTGATTGAGCTTAATATTCCTCTTACCGCCAAAGAGGCGCTCAAAATTCAAAATGATATATTGGGGCGCGCTCCGTCGTTTGCAGAGCTTGTTTTGTTTTCAATTCAGGGCTCGGAACACTGTAGCTATAAAAGCAGTCGTTCACATTTAAAGCAATTTGTCACAGAAGGGCCTGATGTGGTTTTGGGCGCTAAAGAGGACGCCGGTGTGATCGCCATAACCACAGATAATGATGGTCATCGCTGGTGTGTTGTTATGAGCCATGAGTCCCATAACCATCCATCTCAGATAGTTCCCTATGAGGGCGCGGCCACCGGTGTGGGTGGTAATGTCCGGGACGTCATGTGTATGGGCGCTGAGGTTATTGCCTGTACCGACTCCTTCCGGTTTGGAGACATTAATAACAATAAAACAAAATGGATTCATAGTGGCGTTGTCTCTGGAATTTCTGGATATGGAAACCCCCTGGGAATTCCCAATA
>DASCRE010000342.1:0-3203 GCA_034408645.1 Fidelibacterota bacterium
GTTACATATTTCAATGGCTATGTATATCAGGCAGGGGACAATTATCAATTTAAAAAGGTGGCTCCCGGTATTGAGAAAAACCAGGGCGGCTCTATGGAGGCTGTTCGGGGTAAAACGGATTGGGTAGCAATACGCTCTAAATATTTTGTCTCAGTTTTTTTGCCTAACGAGGAAAGTGATGTTTGTTGGGTGGGACTAAAGGAGGAAAATGTGGGGTCGTTGCCCGTACCTGCCTATAACATGGGAATGGGCTTTAAAAAAAACCAGCCCTCTTTCATCTCTTTGTATCTTGGGCCACTCGAGTATGATACAGTAAGGGAGGTAAGTGAGGGTCTTCCCAGTATAATGAACTTTGGGTTTTCCCTTATCCGACCGATATCCTTAGGTGTTTTGTGGCTTTTAAAGTTTTTTCATCGCTGGTTTCCAAACTATGGAGTGGTTTTAATATTATTTTCTATTGTCGTTAAGATCGTGGTCTTTCCTTTAACTAAAAAGAGCCACCAGTCCTCCAAAGAGATGCAGGCCCTCCAGCCAGAGATCGCTCAGCTAAAAGAAAAACACAAAAACAACCCGCAAAAACTAAACCAGGCCACAATGAACCTATATAAAGAACATGGGGTAAACCCGCTTGGTGGCTGCTTGCCTCTTTTAATTCAAATGCCTTTACTTATTTCTCTTTTTCAGGTTTTTCGTTCTACTATTGAACTGCGCGGGGCATACTTTTTTGGGTGGATAACTGACCTTTCCGCTCCAGATGTTGTTTTTAGGCTTCCATTCTCTATCCCCTTATATGGAGACGGTTTCGCGATTCTACCTATAATAATGGGAGTAACTATGTTTATTCAACAAAAAATGATGCCAACACAGGCATCGGGACAGCAAAAGTTTATGTCTTACTTTATGACTGGATTTTTTGTTCTCTTGTTTAATGGTTTTCCCTCCGGTCTTAATCTATATTACACTCTTTTTAATGTTCTTACAATCCTACAACAAAAATACCTTACCCCCTCTATTGACGAGAAAAGCTTAACAAAAAAACAATGACCCCTTCGGATACTATTGTTGCTGTCGCAACCCCACACGGTTTCGGCGGGATATCTGTGGTTAGAATAAGCGGGCCAGACTCCAAAAATATCGTAAAAAAGATATCCTTAGAAAACAAGAAAAAAGGGGTGTTCAAACATCGGGCTGTTACTCTTGTTAATATTATTGACAATGACGGCCGGGCCTTTGAAGAGGGTGTCGTTACGTTTTTTAAAAAACCCCTCTCATATACCGGTGAAGACACTATAGAGGTGTCTTGCCACGGAAACCCCTCAGTTGTAAATCGAATTATTTCCTTATGTTGTACCTCTGGAGCTCGTCCGGCCGACCCTGGAGAGTTTACAAAAAGAGCCTTTCTTAATGGGAAAATGGACCTGGTTCAGGCAGAGGCTGTTGCCTCATTAATTCACGCTAAAACCGAGGAGGGTGCCTTATTAAATTTTAAAATGCTTCGTGGTGAACTATCAAAAAAAATGAATACCATAAAAAACGAATTAAAAGCCCTTTTGGTAATGCTTGAGTTTGAGATAGACGTCAGCGAGGAACTCTTACAGCCCAACCTTACACCCGATTCCCTGTCGTCTCTTAAGGCCATCCAGGCAACAATAAAGAGCGCCCTGGAAAGCCACAACTCGGTTCGAATGTTAAACGATGGGGCAAACGTCGTGATTTGTGGTGCGCCAAACGCAGGAAAATCAACGCTCCTTAATTGTCTATCTGGCGTTGATAGGGCGATCACCGGCCCTGAGGCAGGGACAACCAGAGACACAGTTAGGGCCTCTATATCATTGGGGGGGACTCCGGTTACGCTTATAGACACGGCTGGCCTTCGTGTGTCAAAAAATAAAATTGAAAAAGAGGGAGTCTCTCGGGCAAAAAAAGAAATAAACACCTCAGACTGTGTCATTGTGCTTACCCCGGCAGACGAGCCCATTAAGAAAAAATATCTTAAAATATCTAGCGGCCCAACTGTTCATGTAATAACCAAAGCCGATTTATGTACCAAGAAAGAAATTTCTTATTTCAAAAACAAGTTTCCTGACGCATGTATTCTCTCGGCTAAAACCTCTTTTGGCGTTCCGGATTTATTGGGTGCCATTCAAGCACATATGGGGCTTTTTTCTTCCCTTAGCTCTCTTGTTCCTGTCACTACGGGAAGACAAAACTCTATTCTAAAAAAAATAAACTGTTGTATTCAAAAATCAATAGACATGATTTCTTTTAAAGGAAACCCCCCACTCGACCTTGTGTCGTTTGAACTTCGCGACGCGCTGGAACAAATAGACGCGGTTCTTGGAAAAACATCAACAGACGAAATTCTTGACAGCGTTTTTAGTTCTTTTTGTGTTGGGAAATAGTTTCACGTGAAACCCCCGTCTCCGTTTTTTGATGTTATTGTTGTGGGCGGCGGACATGCCGGGGTCGAGGCATCTTTAATTTGCGCAAAGCTCGGGATTTCTGTTTCCCTTGTAACGATAAGCCCGGGGGCGATTGGTAGAATGTCTTGCAATCCATCGATTGGGGGACTTGCAAAGGGGCAGCTTGTTCGGGAAATAGATGTTCTTGGTGGTATTATGGGAAGGGTTTCTGATCTTTCTGCTCTTCAATATAAAATGCTTAACAGGTCCAAAGGTAGGGCGGTTTGGTCACCAAGGGCCCAGGTTGATAAGAGAGTATACGAGAAAGAAGTGTTACACAGGGTCTCTTTGTCTGGGGGTCTGTCTGTTTTGCGGGGAGAGGTTGTAGAAATAAACACCTCCCGGGGGGGCGTCTCGGGGGTTGTTTTGTTGTCTGGAGAAACGCTGTTTTGCCGTGCGCTTATTATAACCTGCGGCACCTTCTTAAATGGGCTTATTCATGTTGGAGAACAGAAAACAAAAGCCGGAAGAATGGGGGAGAGGCACAGCCGTGGGATTACAGAGTCTCTCCTTTCTCTTGGTTTTTGCTCCTCGAGACTAAAAACAGGAACCCCTCCGCGAATAAAAACATCTTCAATAGACTTTTCCAAGTGTTCGGTTTCAGTTGGGGACAAAGATCCCTCTCCTTTTTCACATTTTACTTCAGCTATTACTTCACCAGACCTGCCGTGCTATATAACAAAAACAAACACAGTCTCTCATAAAATAATAAACAAAAGCATGCACCTTTCCCCGATGTTC
>DASCRE010000343.1:0-3034 GCA_034408645.1 Fidelibacterota bacterium
GCAGAATTAGAATTGGTAAAGGAAGAAAGGGTAAGTTTTGAAGAAAAATTATCCTCAGCTCAAACATCTTTTGAAGCTAAAAATTCCCAGCTCCTAGAAGCAGAGAAATCCCTTGAAGGTTCAGAAGCAAAATTTTACAAAGCAAACATGAATTTTCTCAGTAAAAAATCTATTTTAGATGCTGAAAAATTCAATTATGAAACTGCAATGCTTCATCTTCATGAAGGGGATGATCCTACTGAAATCGAACATAAATATCAGTCAGTAGTAGATGAAGTGTCTAAGTTTAAGCTCATCAAAGAAGAAAAAGAAGCCACCATGTTGGCTAATGAAACGCAAATAAAAGAAATTAAACTCGAGACTAAAATTGCACAAGATGAATTAAATTCAGTATTAAAAGCAGTCAATTTGGTTGATAGAAAATTAAAACTAATTGATCGCCGAAAAATGTCCATTGCAAATAAAATTGGAGATATTGTTCGTGATCTTCCTATTTTGGATTTTATGGCCCCTTATTTTAAAGTTGAACAGGTAGTACTTCCTGATATTAAATACAACGTAAATTTTGCTTCAGTTCCTGAAGTTGATCGCTGTAAAAGTTGCCATTTGGGAATCGATAATCCTGATTACAAGGATGCAGAACAACCATTTAAAACCCATCCCAATTTAGAATTGTACCTCACATCAAGTTCTAAACATACCTATGAAGATTTTGGGTGTACCAGTTGTCATGCAGGCAGGGGTAGGGGAACAGATTTTACTTCCGCAACGCATACTCCAAACAGTCCTGAGCAGAGAGCCGAATGGGAAGAAAAGTATGATTGGCACGAAATGCATCATTGGTTAAAACCTATGCTCCCAACAAAATATTCTGAAGCAAGTTGCTTTAAATGTCATCAGGATGAAGCAAACATAGTTCATGCTGACAAGTTAACAATGGGACTTACACTAATTGAAAAAAATGGTTGTAATGGCTGCCATAAAATAAAAAGCATGGAATCGAGAAGGAAGGCTGGACCAGATTTAGCACGGATCAATGAAAAGGTGAATAAAGATTGGGTTGCAAAATGGATTAAAGACCCTAAAGGTTTTCGGCATGATACCAGAATGCCATCCTTCTTTAGTCAATCTAATAATTCTGATACGAATTCCGTACTTAGAAATGATACAGAAATATATACCATAGCTGAATATCTATTCCAAGATGGTGAAAAAATGTCCAGAAAAAATGACCGAAAATTTATAGGCAATGCTGAAAAGGGTCAGGAATTATTTGATGTGGTGGGTTGCCGTGGGTGTCATATCATTGAGCCTGATCCGGAAAACATACCTGAAGATATTCAATTAGCTGATTTGTTGAAGGAGCATGGTCCAAACCTTATTAATCTGGGAAGTAAAACTTCTGCTCAGTGGGTGTATAATTGGTTGAAAGACCCCAGTGAATATTGGCATGATACCAGAATGCCTAATTTGAGATTGAGTGATGAGGAAGCAAAAAATATCACAGCCTATCTTATGAATTCTACAAATGCTGAATTTGATGAAGTTGTGCCGATTCAAATGAGTGAAGAAGCTCTCGATGAAATTGCTTTGGGTTGGCTTCGAAAAATGTACCCAGTGAAGGAAGCCAATTCCCGTTTAATGGATATGACCTTTGATAATAAAATGGATTATGTAGCTGATAAGAGTATCCGCTATTATGGATGTTTTGGGTGTCACAATATCCCCGGTTATGAAAATGCCAAACCCATTGGTACGGAGTTAACAGTTGAAGGATCAAAACCATTAAATGAATTAGATTTTGGATATATTCATGATATAGAACACTCGAATTATGCCTGGTTCACTCAAAAGCTAGAAAATCCAAGAATTTTTGATAAGGGCAAGGCATCTCCACCAGAAGATAAATTGAGAATGCCCAATTTTAATTTTAGTTCTGAAGAAATTGAAGCTCTGGTGACCACCATTCTTAGTTTTACTGAAGATGAAGTTGGTGAAAATTTGATAGCCTCTAATTATGTAAATGATGAAATGGTGTATGAAGGAAGAAAACTCATAAAGGAATATAATTGCCAAGGTTGCCATATTATAGATGGGTTTGGAGGTCAAATAGCAGACAATTATAATGCACCCGAATATGCTCCGCCAAATTTAAATACAGAAGGTGCAAAAGTTCAACCTGACTGGCTATTCCATTTTTTTAAGGAACCAAGTATAATTCGTCCGAACCTTCAAGTTAGAATGCCAACTTATAATTTTACAGATGAAGAACTGAATGCCATCATTCGTTCATTCCAATATTATGATGAACAACCACTTGCATTTGAATCAGATTTTCATGTGAGCACCTCTACTACCAAATATAAAGCTGGGGAAAAATTGGAAGAATTGGGCGCCTGTAATAACTGCCATTTTTATGGTACAGAGTTCCCTAAACAGGCGGCACAAACCTGGGCACCAAACCTTGCGCTTACAAAAGAAAGACTTCATCCCGACTGGGTTATTGAATGGATGCGGGATCCTCAAGGCATCATGCCCGGGACAAAAATGCCGGCACCATATCTCCCTGACGAAGAAATTCTTAACCTTCCTGGCGCTGAAAGTGACTGGGGAAAATATGTTGTACAAATTGGAGGTGACCAGGAAGTGATGCTGGAAGGTCTTCGAGATTATATTTACTCAATTAAAGGAAAAACAGATATTACAAAAGAGATTCAGGCATATTTTAAAAAGAATGGATATGAATTTGAGTCTGAAGAAGAGGATGAAGACGAAGATTGGTAAAGATTATTAAACAGAATTGCTTTTTGAACAAGTAGGGAAATAGTCATGTGGGGTTTAATGATAGTCAGCTATTTATGTACAGCCATCAGTATTATTTTATTGGCTCTCACAGGATTGCAAGGCTACTTTCAGTTTCATTTAATGCAGGCAAATCATCCTCAATTTGCATTATTTACAGCTATCTTCTATATGTTTACGGAAACCTTGGTCATGTTTTATTTTATCGGTTCAGGGACAGCCATTAAAAAGA
>DASCRE010000344.1:0-1634 GCA_034408645.1 Fidelibacterota bacterium
ACTACATTGGCCCATTGGTTTATAAGAATGGGAAGGTCACGATAAGAATTAATCCACTTTTTATACATGGACCAAATCACTGTTTCAGATGTAGGGCGTACAATTATCTCTTCCTCTAATTTCGAATCGGGGTCAACAACCACACCTTCTCCGTCCGGTGATGATTTCAACCTGGAATGTGTCACTACTGCACATTCCTTGGCAAATCCTTCTATATGATCCGCTTCTTTTGATAAAAAAGATTTGGGTATAAATAATGGGAAATAGGCATTTACATGACCCGTCTCCTTAAACCGTTTATCAAAGGATTCTTTTATACTTTCCCATACACCAAAACCATACGGTCGAATGACCATGGTTCCTTTCACGGGCCCATAATCTGCCATTTCTGCTTTTGTTATTACATCCGTGTACCATCGGGCATAATCTTTACTTTTGGGGGTTACTCCTTTTGACAATTGAAATCCTTATATTTTGATGTTTATTTGATATAGAATTTAGTGAATTACTGAATAGATGAAAAATATATCATTATAAGTAATCCATAAATTATATATTAATTATTGAGAAAACTTTAATCGCAAGCCAACTGGACGGTGGTCAGAAATATAATTTTCATATTCCGTCCAGCCATTATCAAAGTATTCTTCTAAGTGAATGGTCTGTACAGAAGAACCCTCATTTTCAAATTCATCAAACAGCTCATTTGTTATAAGTATATGATCTAAATGACTGGGCCAGGAGGGATATGACCAATCTACATTTTCATTGCAGGCAATAAATAAATCTACAAACCTATAATTGTTGTTATCTGAAATTAGATCCCAATAAATATTGTTTGTTTTTTCATCGGAAAGATCATCATTAAAATCACCTGCGAGTACTATATTACTATTTGCTAAGCTGTCCTCAAAATATTCTTTTGTATATTTAATTGCTTGAAGTCTTCGATATTCTTCGTCATCTTCATCATCTTCAATAATTCCATTACCACAACATTTATAGTGATTATTAATTACAAAGACCTCTTCTCCTTCCCAATTTATATGTGCAACAAGTGGTGGCCTTGGAAATGACCGCCAATTATCTGTAAATATTTCATATGTTGCTTCAACTTCTAAATTATTAGAATACAGAAATGCCAAATTGATATTATATGAAGCAGAATTTGTAATTATTCCATCATAATTATTTAAGTTATTTATAAGGTTTTGAAAATCTGAGGTGCTCCCAATTTCCTGCAAAGCAATAATATCAACATTTAATATTGGTATTAATTCTAATAAATAATCTACTGTAGAATTATGCTTAGGAAATTGTTCGATATTCCATGTGATAATATCTAATGTAGAATCTGTACCAAAATTGATTGAATTACTAATATTTATTTCACCAAAACCTTCTATAATATAATCGCACGGATTTAAATATGTTTTAGTATTATCAAATCCCGTATTTTCAGCACAAGATATAATAATTATAACAAGAACTGGCACTAAAGGGTTTCTGTTCATGGGAAAAATTATTGATCTATAAAGATGCAAACCAAGGGTGAATGATTATAAACTATGTAATTTACATCCTTCAACAATTGTGAAATAAGGAACAGTTTATGAGAAAGCCAGCCATTTTAA
>DASCRE010000345.1:0-2535 GCA_034408645.1 Fidelibacterota bacterium
TTGAGCGCACAAGACAGCAAAGCTAGCATGGCATCACCGGCGCCGATTTTGTCTACCACCTTGGCGGCAAAAGCAGGGCAATGATGATAATGTTTGCTTTCAGTATCATACAAGGTGGCACCGCTGTTACCCTGGGTGACCACTAGGTATTGAACTTGTAAAGTATTCGCCAGTTCTTTCATAAGTGTTTCCACACCGGATTCTCGATCCCTTAATTCATGTCGCAGTTCTGTTTCATTAATGATGGCACAATCAATATTCCGATAATTATTCATGGTGTGGTAACCAATATTGGCGGCATTGATCTGGGCGTTGAGAGACGTAAAAGTGGAATGTTTTGAAATTTGTATTGCTGTCTCTCTAGATAAAAACCCGTGCCCATAGTCTGAAACGATTACCAGATCATGTTTTGGAATTAATTCAGCAATATAGGTATTTAGCTTTTCTTGGTTTTTGCCATTCATTTGACCATCATCCAGGGAATAGACCCCAAGGCTCTTGCTTTTTGAAATATAATCCACGTAACGTTTTTTTGTTATTGTTGGTGAACCTTCCTTATAAATTAAATATGGTTTTATGTTTTCGGGCAGGCTTTCCAACACAAAATCTCCATACTCTCTTTTTTCACCCAGCATACTTAAGAGGGATACGGTACCGCAAAAATCAGAAAGGTGACGAGCGATGGCAGCTGCACCGCCGACATACTGATCCATTCCCAAGTCCCGCAATACAAGAACCGGTTCCTTACCGGATTTACCTAAAGCCTCACAAAAAACATACTGATCAATAATAGTTTCACCAATTACCAGTACCTTCAGGTTTTTAAAATTATCAATACTATTTTTGATTTGGTCAATATTTTGGCCATCAAGCATTTTTTCAATAAATGATTTTTGTGTCTCACTGTACACATCACCATATTTGTTCAGCAGACTGCTGGAGCTGAAGGTAATGTCTTTGGTATAACAGATTTTGCCGCCAACGGATTCAACTGCTTGTTCTTCATCATCAATCTTTCCGGTCACGTCATCTTTATGGTCTTTATAATCCGGTCCTTTGCAATATATATCCGGTTGTATAATCTTTATAGTTTCAACAGCAATTGGCCATTTATTGGTCGATACAAAATCCACCGCTTCCAGAGCCGCTAATGCTTCCAAGCGGAGTTCAGTGGTAAAGGCCGGGCGGTTGGGTCCCTTATTCACATACTCATCGGGCGTAATCGTTACAACCAGACAATCCCCTAAAGAGCGGGCTTCTTCAAAATGCTTGATATGACCAATGTGCAGCAAATCAAAAACGCCATGGCAATGCACTACTTTTTTGCCCTTTGATTTTAGGCCAGTGGTAATTTGTTGCAACTCATCTAGAGTTTTGATTTTAGAATTCACCATACTAGCTCAAATATTGAAACCACTTCTGTGTTGCTTTAGCGATTGACTGCTCATCCCAGACCGGCGCTTCCCGCCAGTAATCTATGTTATCCAACAGGATACCAACACCTTCCTCCAAGCTGACTTTAGGCTTCCAGTTCAAAAGCTGTTTTGCCTTGGAAATGTCCGCCCAGGTGCAGTCCGGCTCACCGGGGCGCTTGGGGATATGCACCACGTCCCCGCTGAGAAGTTCCACAAGTCTGTTTACGCTGTAGGTGTTATCCGATCCGATATTGATGATTTCCCCACTTACATCACTTTCAGCAGTAGCAATAATGGCAGCCACTACATCTTTAACAAAAGTAAAGTCTCGGGTCTGAGTGCCGTCGCCCACAATAGTGTAAGGTTTTCCTGCCAGTTTCTGGGCGAGGAAAACGCCAAATACCGCACCGTATGTCCCTGAGGTGCGCGACCGGGGACCGTAGACGTTAAAAAAACGGAGGGATACTGCAGACAAATCGTACAACTGGCACCAGTGCATAACAAGCTGTTCCCCTAGATATTTAGTAAGGGCGTATGGATATTGGGGTCGGATTTCCGCATTTTCTTTAGTAGGGTAATTATCTGGTATTCCATAACAAGACGAGGATGCAGAATAAACAATTTTTTTGACATTATGCTTGCGACAGGCTTCCAACACATTAAAAGTACCATTTGCGTTGGACTGATAATATGTATCTGGATTTTCAATGGATGGAACAATGTCAGCGAGTGCGGCCAGATGAAAGACATTGTCAACATTTTCAAACTTATTCTGCCATTGACCCGCTTGTGAGATATCACATTCTATAATATTTACCTTACCCTTCACATGATCCAGGTTTTGGGGCCGTCCGGTGCTGAAGTTATCAAGCACAGTAATTGTATTGCCTTTTTGAAGAAGTGCATCCACTAGGTGACTGCCAATGAAGCCGGCACCACCGGTTACAATTATTTTTTTATCAGTCATTTTTTCTGCTAAAATAAATAAATAAGCCTGAAGAAAATAGAAGCGCCAAAATATAAACGGTATTTACCAACATGAGTTTTGCAGAATACATACCAAAGAAAACAGGAGATTTGGATTTGTAACCTAAGAATAAAGGCAAGCCTGTTAGCAATA
>DASCRE010000346.1:0-2503 GCA_034408645.1 Fidelibacterota bacterium
ATTCAGATTTATGAAGGTGAGATCAACGGGCATGGAGAAAAAGAAGGTCTACCCACCGAATATCAATATGAGTTTGAATTGGATTGGTTGAGAGATTTGGGAGTGGAAGATGTTTCAGAATACTCCACTCATTCAATCAGAAAGACCAAAAGTTCGGTCATCTATGATAGAACGAAGAATGTGGATGCTGTGAGAAGACTGCTTGGTCAGTCGAGTGTTACTGCTACCAGTGCATATCTTGGAATTTCCGATGAGTCTGCACTAGACCTTGCACGAACCATCAACATTTAGGGTTCTCTAAAACTCAAAAGAAAAAACTGACTTTTCATTCCTTGAATCCATCTGTCTCGGGTTCGGAAGACCCAATAGGTGTAACCTCATGAGGAATTGGTGACTGAAATGAATAAAGAAACGATTCACAGAAAAGAATCCAGATGTCACAGAATTTGATTGTAAACTCAGAAGACAGACTAACTCAAAAGGGAAACCTATGTCCTTCAGGAAGATTGAGAAGGTTCTGAAGGAGGAATACGATCACTCAGTTTCTTATGTGACTGTTAAGAGGATTCTTGAAGATGTTGAGATCTTCAAAAGAGAGAAAAGGAATAGGAAGAGGAGGAAGTAATTAGAAGACCTTTCATTACTGTTCTTCTCCATTTATCCACTTTCCTTTGATGTTTCCATTTTTGTCATATTCTGTGATGTTCCAAAATTCTCCATCCTTAAACTCTCCTTCATTCTTAAGACCATCTGGGTAAGTCATAGTTCCTTGACCATGCCCTATTCCATCTTTAACCTCCCCTACATACTTGGTTCCATCAGACCAAATATTAGTTCCTTGACCGTTTTCTTTTCCATCCTTCCATTCCCCTTCATACTTAAGTCCATCTGAATAAGTCGTGGTTCCATAACCATTTTTTTCTCCATCCTTGAACTCCCCTTCATACTTGAGACCATCTGCGTAAGTTATGGTTCCTTGTCCATTCCAATCACCGTCTTTCCATTCCCCTTCATACATACCACCATCTGAAAAAGTCATTTTTCCTTGTCCATTTGGTATCCCATCCTTGAACTCCCCTTTATACGTATTCCCATCAGAGTACGTCATTGTTCCATTACCATTCTTTTCCCCATCTTCCCATTCCCCTTCATATATTCTTCCATCTTGGAAAGTGAATTTTCCCGATCCATGGTAATTTCCGTCCTTCCATTCCCCTTCATATATTCTTCCATCTTTGAAAATGTATTTACCTAGACCATGATATTTTTCATCCTTAATCTCTCCTATGTATTTGTCACCATTTACTATGCTATAAGTCCCACTCCCATACATTTTTCCATCTTTCCATACTCCTTCATACATTTCCCCATCAGGTTTAAAGATAGTTCCCTTTCCATGTTTATCACCTTCTTTCCATTCCCCTTCATAAATTTGTCCATCATGGAAAGTGAATGAACCTTGACCGTGGTGCATTCCATCCTTGAACTCCCCTTCATACTTTTCTCCATCAGGGTAAGTCATGGTTCCTTGACCATTTGGTGTCCCGTCCTTCCATTCCCCTTCATACTTTTCTCCATCAGGGTAAGTCATGGATCCTTGACCATTTTCTTTCCCGTCTTTCCATTCTCCTACATACTTGGTTCCGTCAAGTGAAGTGAATGTTCCTAGACCATCATGTTTTCCATCCTTAAATTCTCCTTCATACTTGTCTCCATCAGACCAAAAGTCGGTTCCTTGACCATTTGGTGTCCCGTCCTTCCATTCCCCTTTATATTTATCTCCATTAATTTTAGTGTAGGTTCCAATACCATTTATTTCTCCATCCTTGAACTCCCCTTCATACTTGTCTCCACTAGAATAAATTAATGTCCCATTTCCATTTGCTTCTCCATCCTTGAATTCTCCTTCGTGTTTGTCTCCATCTGAGTAAGTCATGGTTCCTTGACCATTTGGTGTCCCGTCCTTCCATTCCCCTTCATACTTGTATCCATCAAGTTTATTAAAGGTTCCTAGACCATTTGGTTCTCCATTTTTAATTTCTCCTTCATACTTTCCAATGTTTCCCTCTTCTTCCTTCATTAACCATTCTATTTCTTCATTATTCTCCATTAGATATAAAACCCCTTGATTACTGGTCTCGTCACTCATTTTTCTAATAATAAAAGAATTTAAACATTGTTTTCCTTTGATTTTCCTAAAAGAGGAGAGGAAAAAAGGAGATGATAGTTGTTAGAAAGTATCTCATCTGGAGGGTTCAAGTCCAATATCTATTAGAACTCAAACATAAACCAATCCTCTGAGAATCTTCAAGATACTCAATGAATCTTTGAAGGGACAAGGAGGATCTCTAGAGGAAATTTAGAAGGTGACTAAGTTCATCTATAACTTCGACTTCAAGTCACATAGGAGTGACTGACAATTCTGCACTGGATCTTGCGAGGACTTATAGTTTTTGAGGAGTGCTAATCTTTTTATTCCTGAATAGTTTTTGATAAATAGTTA
>DASCRE010000347.1:0-1852 GCA_034408645.1 Fidelibacterota bacterium
CCGATACTTCTTCCTTTTTCGGGCATAATCAACTTCATTCTTGAGAGATGATTATAATATTCTTGATCAAAAATATTATCTATTCGAAAAATAATTTTATGTATGATATTGGACGAATTAATAATGTAAGTCCCGCTTATATCAGTAAGGAAGTATCCGTCCGTTCTGGTCTCAAATTCACCTAGTCTTTCTTGGGATGAAACTTTTTTTAATGTTAATGTAGCAGTTATTGGATTTAAATCTAATTCTGTTGAGAAAAGAAATTTATCCGGTGGCATGTAAGCTAGAGGAGTATTGTCTGACAAATTTTCTCCTCTTATTAATGATATACTTCCATATAAATTAATTGAATTTGTTAGCTTATATTTCAATTCAGACTCAAGACCATAGACTGATACTCTTAGCCCCTGCATTTGATATTTATAAAGCCAACCGCTTGATCCACTGCCCCATTCAATGAAATCTGCACCTGCACACGGATGGCCTTCACCATCTACAAATTTTTCTTCACACTCTCCCATTTTGGAACTAATATGATAATTTGGACTAAAGTTTTGATAACCGGTCATCCTGATTTCACTTTTATCTGTATGATGCTCCAAAGATGCCTCCAGACCAATTGTCTTTTCCAGATTCAGAGTGGGCTGTCCAATTTCATAAGCATAGGTACCCAGATGGGGGCCGTCTGAATATAGATCTTCAATACCTGGAGCCCGTCCAGTGAGCATGATGCCAAAAGAAAATTCCCAATTCTTCCAGCTTCGAAAAACACCGATTCCCGCTGAAAAAATGGAGTAATCACGCTGCAAAACTTGGCTTGTATCTATATTTGATAATCTATCCTGGACGTCAGGGATAACCGAGAGATACTCAGCACGTGATGAAAGTTGTAAAGTGAAATTATATATTTCTCTTTCAACCAATCCAAATACGGCTATGTTTAATTCTTTTGTATCTGGTGTCCAGTAGAATCCTCCCGCTTGAAAATTACGATATTGGAATAAGGATCCGATATGTAGTTTTGGACCCTTAAGTGTATTTTGTAACGAAAAGATTTGTTGATCCAAAATCACAGATGGGTATGAGCTGCCTTTTTCTAATTCAGTATGCCCATAGTTGATATAGCGCTGATCAATATCCAATGTCTGAAAACCTAAAATTGAGATGTCCTTATGGACATTAAACTTTTGAGTATTTTTGTTCATATCAATATCCACTCCACTAATATGCCCATCAGGGCTTCCAGGGATGCCATAATTCATGGCAAGCTGTCCATAGGAAAAAGTTGAACGATAATCCTTACCAAAATAAGAATAACTGCCTGTCACTTCAAAATTGGATAGGGCAGTGTTTGCTAACGGTCCAATTGGAGAGATTTGATCGCCTGTGTTCCGGCTAAGCAGTGAAAATCTCAATTGGTGTTTATAATTAAGCGGCAAGTAACAAACAACATTACCGAACAAACTCGAATTGGATGATTCTGTTCCAAGGATGCCCTGTAAACTGGTTTTTTTTAATCTGGTTTCTGAATCAATTTGTCTGGAAACGTTAATGACACCACCAATTGTATTTGAACCGTAGAGTAGAGCCTCTGGTCCGCGAATGACTCTTACTTTATTGTAAGAAGCCATATCCATACTGACAGTATGATCAATAGACGTATTGGAAAGGTCTCCAGCCGTTATGCCGTCTTCTGTGAGTAAAAATCTATCGCCTGAATATCCTCTTAGAACTGGTTGAGTTGTTCCCTGCCCCATGGATCGAATAGATAAACCTGTTTCTTCTTCCAAGGTCAAAGCCAGAGATGACTTTAGATTACTATGATATTGACCTCCAGTAATATAGATGTTTG
>DASCRE010000348.1:0-2515 GCA_034408645.1 Fidelibacterota bacterium
TTGGCCCCATTTCACGACAAGTAGTAAAACCAGCTAATAAAGTGAGCTTTGCATTATGAGCGCCCCATAATGCAGCTTCAGCTGGATTCGAACGAAGTAGCTCATCCTCCCAATGTATACCAGGCTTACTACACAAATGTGTATGGAGATCAATTAAACCTGGAAGTAGAGTGGCCTCTCCTAGGTCAATAATTTTTACATCCTTAGGAATTTTTATTTTTTTAGCTACTTTTATTATGGTTTTACCATCTAGTAAAACCATAGCAGGTATTAATGGTTTTGTACCTTTTCCATCAATTAGGCGCCCTGCTTTAATTACAGTCAAGTTAGATTGAGCTAAAATCAAAGATAGCGAAATCAAGAAAAAAGATAAAAATTTTATACTTCTTCTCATTATTATTTTCCATTTACATAATTTAACAATTATAAATAAGTCCAATGTCAATGTAGGTTAGTCACAAACATTCTTAAAAACTCTAAGGAAGTTTTCTCCTAAAATACCTTTAATCTGTTCATCCGAATACCCCCTGGCTACTAATCCACAAATGACCAAACCCTAAAAAGATAATTTTTAGGCGTTTCATATTAGTAGACACTAATCCAAACCAATCCAATCAAAACAAGAATTTCAAAAGTAAATCCTTTTATTCCAAATGCTTCCATTATCATTCCTCTATTAGTATTTATATGAGTTAATATTTGACGAAAATTACAAATAATCACCCAACAATGTGAATGTCTCTATTATAAACAGAAAAACCCACGAATGTGAGGCTATTTGAGCCAGAGGCGTTTCATTTAAGCAATACCATCTTCCTTGTCTTAACAAACTGATTTGCCCGCAATTGGTGCAAATAAACACCCGCACCCACGGGGTCACCATAGTCATTGGTGGCATCCCAAGTAACAGTGTGATAACCCGCGGGTATGCTTTGCATGTTGAAGGTTTTCACTCTCTGACCGAGCATATTATATATAGTCAAAGTCATATCACAGTTTGTGTCCTACAGCCCTTTTCGCAAGTAGCGCCTTATGGCGCCTACTGCCCTCTCCACATCGCTATTTGAGTTATAGAAATGAGGAGAGAAGCGAACTCCCGCCCAATCATCGCCTCCCAGGTTAGTTGCGACAATACCGTCCTCTTCGAGGGCTTTCACCACTTTCGCTGGTTCGAGGTTAGCGGGGCGGAAAGTGACCACCGCCGAACGGAGAGCGCGTTCATTAGAGGTAAAGATGTAAACGCCTTTGGTCTTTTGAAGCTCTTCAATGATTTCGGTTGCGATATCTCCGCTCCTTTCTTCGATCTTCTCCTGACCGATTTTCCGGAGAAACTCAATTTGTTGCCCGAAGGCGTGAATGGCGGGAGTATCACGCTGACCTAGTCCTTCGTGTGTCTGGGCCAACCCCTCACGACCCTTGTAGGCGCTGTATATGGAAGGCCAAAACCTCTCCTGGAGAGATTTGTTTACAAACAGAACGCCGGTCTCCTTGGGACCGCATGGCCACTTGTGAGCGCTGCCGGAATAGAAGTCGGGCTGAATGTCGGAAAGATCAACATCCAGCAGACCTAAGCTTTGAGCACCGTCTATCAGCGTGATTATCCCCCTCTTTCTTGCCATACCGCAAAGCTCCTTGGCGGGGAAGAGATCTCCCACTGTGTTGCTCAGGTGCGTGAAAGAGAGGACGCGGGTACGAGGTGTCAAGGCCTTTTTAAACGCTTCCAGGTAGTAGTCAAAACCGGGGTGGGGATTCAGAGGAAGAACTTCATTAACAGTGAAGCCGAATCGCTTACCTCTCTCTTTCCACGCCTCATTGTTGCTGGGATGATTATCCGAAAAGATTACTACTTCATCACCGGCTCTCAGATCCAGACCGTTGGAGACCCAGTTGTTGGACTCGCTGGTGTTTCGTGTGATCAGAATCTCTTCCGGGGTTACCCTCAGATATTTGGCCAACTGTTGACGTGTCTTCTCCTTAACCTCTCTCATCTCTGCCCGGTAGCTCGGTACCGGTTTACTATCGAGGCGCTTCGTGTAATTGTAAACGGTCTCAAGAACCGGCGCAGGGGACGGGCAGAGATTAGCAGCATTTAGCACTGTGAGTTCAGGCGGCATGAGGAACTGAGATCTTATAGTTTTCCAGTCCACTGTATCGGCAGACGTAATTGGGTCAGTCATTCTTACCGGCTTTGAACCGAGCAATGTCTGGTGGCTCAAGATTGCGGCAGAACCTCCCATTGCAAAAAGACGGGCAAACTCACGACGGCTCATGGAATGTGTTGTCATAGAGACCTCCACATCTTTGATTGAGAATAAATAATTGAAATGGAGAAAAACAGAATAGCGATTTTCTTCATAATGAACTCCTTGGTTTAAAATTTAGTTGAAAATTACATAACATTACCCACCAATGTGGGTGTCTCTTTTATAAACAAAAAAGCCCCACGCTTGGTGAGGCTCATTTGTGGTTATAGCGTTCAGACTACTTCAATAATACCATCTTCCTTGTCTTAACA
>DASCRE010000349.1:0-1575 GCA_034408645.1 Fidelibacterota bacterium
GGTTAACGTAACTGATTAGTTACACTTATCAACATCTCCTTATTGATAATAAAGGGAGGCACTACTAGGAGTAGGGGTGCTTCCCTTTTTTTATTTATCGGCAAACCATATTAAGTTTACATATCTAATCAAGGACTAAAATGAAGAACATAAACCCCTCCTACTTATTTTATTTTGCTGGTATACTATGGATTTTTGCAGGAATAATAAGTGAAGATATGAAATGGGGCTATGCTTTAGGTTTTGCATTTATTGCACTCGGCATAGCAAAGAGAATAAAAGATTCCCCTACAGAAGATAGTGAAGAAGGAGAACTGCTTGCAGATGGAGAAGATACTACAGACAATGAATCCGAATCTAACTAACCCCCTATAAAGAACTGTTATGATTCGCAGGCTAATTATATTATTACTTATTGTTGGGTGTGATAATAATTCTTTAAATGATACAAATAAGAATACTTACTATGATGCCATTGCAGATATAACTTATTTGAATGGGTCATTTTTTACTACAAATTATGACCTTTCCAACAATGCTGGCTCACAAATAGATTTAATAAAATTTAAATATGAAAATGATAGTTCTGCATATTTAGACAATAGTTATGATTTAAATATGAATGGGCAGGGTTATTTAGCAATTACCAATAATGGTTTAGATTTATTTCTACAATCAAAAGAGTCCCATCTTATAGTAAAATGTTCTGCTATTGGTGAGTTTGCAATTACTACTATGGATACAATAGATACTAATTGGCAACCATGTGGATTAACATTTAACAATGATTCTTTAATTAGTTTATACAGAAATTTGGACACACTAACTCAATACAGAGCAAGAACCATTTCACAGGATTTATCATTTTCAACCAGTAGTGATATTACATTCAATTTAGATTTTATTGATACAACATATCATGGTGTTTATGCTATAGAGAGCAAAGGTGCATTTTATTATATGCTTGGGGTAGACACAACCCAGAATGATATTTTAATAATTACAAATGATTCATTTGAAGTTACTGCACTTGATACAATACCTGATTCAACAGTTGTAGGATTATGTTTTAAAGATGATGATCTATATTTTAGTTATAGAGAACGGATAATTAAAAAATGGAAATTCTACACTAACTAACCCCCAATGATTCGCAGGCTAATTATATTATTACTTATTGTTGGGTGTGATGATGGTGGAGGTTCATGTGCTGGTGGTGGCATGTATGGAACGAGCTGTCTTGGAAATGACTGGGATGAAGATGAATGTAGGGATTTTGATGAACAGCAAGTTAATGGAGGTGGTTGGACTTTTTCAAAAGACTCTTGCGATGATAGAGGATATACAGTATACTGTAGCGATATAGATACATATCTTTTGCCTTCAAATACCTCTGGATGCCCCTAATAGTACTTCCTAAATAAACTTTGTAGTTTCCTTAACAGTCAACAGTTATGGGTGTGCCCTGCATTTGTAGGGCTTTTTTATTTATCGGTAAACCATATTAAGTTTACATATCTGATCAAGGAGTTAAAATGAAGAAAATTAAACTTATAGGCATAATGTTTTTTCTCT
>DASCRE010000350.1:0-2025 GCA_034408645.1 Fidelibacterota bacterium
AAAAACATTAGTCAATACAACCCAGGATGCTGGTTTTAAATCAGTCATCTGGAATGCTACTAATGATTACGGCAAACCAGTGAGTGCTGGTGTGTATCTATATCAGATTCAGGCTGGTGAGTTTGTTCAGACCAAGAAGATGGTGCTGTTGAAATAACTCCCACCCAAAGGATTTAAGCAATGAGGTCAAAATGAAAAAATTAATTTATTTATTAATTATTTCTTCATGTATGATTGCTCAAGGTATCAACCCTCTTACTTGGTCGCCTGTTGAAGAAGATAATAGATTTATTCAACAAGCATGGGGTCAAGTATGTAATGGAACTGGTATTTTAAATAGTGATACAGATAACTGCAATACTGAATGGGGGCAGCATCAACTTGAAATTGATATTGATAATGATGGTGATAATGATTTTATAGCGAAAGTTTATGAGGATTGGCACACAGGTTTTCAAGGTTTAGGTGTTTTTAAAAATGTATATAATGAAGATAGTAATAATGTGTTTGTTTTAGATAGTATTTATAGACAATGTGGATCCCATGGTGGTATTTCTGCGGGGTATTTTAATGATGATGAATTTATTGATATATATTTTAGTACAGCTAATTATCATGGTCCTGATTGGATGGAACCTGATTTAGATTGTTTACAACAAGATTTCTTTTATTTGGGAAGTAGTTCAGGTTTTATACAAGATACATTATCCAATTCATTACCCTTAGAAGATTCAATGTTTGTTTTTGGTGCAGTTCAGGATGTATTTGATATCAATAATGATGGACTTGATGAGATACTTGCATCTGGATCGACTCCAGATGACGGACAAACAATAATGATTTTATCATTTAGTAATGAAATTCAAAATTTTGAGATAACTGATATAATTTATTCGGAAATAGAAAATGGTGGATTCATTGAATGGAGGTATGCTGATCTCAATGGTGATGGCTGGAAAGATCTTGTAACTGCAGTTCCTTATAGGGAAACAGAAGCAGGTCCTATATTTAATGCATTTCATTATTTTGAAGGTAATTCAGATGGGATAGATATCAATAACCCAATTTTGATAGCATCTTTAATGGACCCATATGGTGTACTACAACTTGCAGGCACTGAAGAAGCGATCACCCCTATCGATTATGATCAAGATGGTGATTCAGAGTTATTGATTTGGTGGGCTTATTCTTTTGATGATGAACATGCTACGATACCAGTTGATAGTATTCCTCAAGCAGAACTTAGATTGTATGATCTTCAGGGGGATACTTTAATCGATATAACTGACGATGCATTTTTTGAGGGAGATAATAAGGATTTAAATAATCCAGGAAATGGTGTTTTTATCAAAGATTTAAATAATGATGGGGTTGATGATATTTTATTCAGTAACACATGGTGTTTAGAAAAGGTGAATATTTCAGGTGTGGATCCAGACCCGCCAGGATCAATGGGTGATAACGAATGTTCAACTTTTGCCCTAAATCTGGATGGAAAATTTCATTTGTATGGGGTTGAGCCTACTGGAGCTGGGCTTGAAGAGGTGGGTATACAACAATTTTCAATAGAACTTGATAATTATGAAAATGATCTTATTATATATCTTGATTTTTATGATCAAACATATCATTGTTCTTCTGGAGATTTGTCGGATCCAGATTGTTTTCCTGAAGACTGGCCCGCTCAAATCTGGCATTATTCAATTCCTAATGTGAGTTTAGTTGAACATAATTCTTTACCTAACAAATTTATTTTACATCAGAACTATCCCAACCCTTTCAATCCGATCACAACACTGCGGTATGATTTGCCGGAAAACAGTCTTGTGAGTATTACCATCTACGATATAATGGGCAGAGAGGTTAAGTCGCTCATAAACCAAACCCAGAATGCTGGTTTTAAGTCAATTATCTGGAATGCTACGAATGACTACGGCAAACCTGTGAGTGCAGGTGTTTACCTTTATCAGATACAAGCTGATGAGTTTGTTCAGACCAAGAAGATGGTGCTGTTGAAATAACCCC
>DASCRE010000351.1:0-2085 GCA_034408645.1 Fidelibacterota bacterium
TGAATCTGAGGTCCTCCGGGTTCGCCGATCGTCAATACGCGGGTCGCGCCGGGTTCGTTCCCACCGTCACCCTCACAGTCGACCACTGCCGGATGCCATTCGGCAATCGAACAGAAATCCGAAATCAGATCCCAGACCATGACCGCAGGGGCTTTTACGGCGATTTCTCGGGTGACTTTCTGCCGCGACGGGCCGTGTGCCGCTACGGTTACGGGAACCGCCAGGAGGACAATCAAAGTGCACAAAGTTCGGTACATTGGAAGGGGCTCCATCATTATGTTGTCATCGGTACCGGGCACGTCCCGGGATCCGGGAGACATGTTAGTCTTAATCGCCGATGCAGACTACAAACGAACCGCTATCTCCGACTATACCGGCGGCGCCGCTAAAGAGTAGTCGAGTAGATGCCGACGGCGCATTCCGGTATCGCCGCCCGCCCGCGCGGCACATCGCTTCTTTCGATCCGCGGTGTCTGCGCCGGTGCGCTCCAATTGTGGTGTGCTGGGTCTTGATGATTCAGATTGGGTCCATTGCCGCCGCGGGCCCCGTGAGCGAGCTCATCGTGCAACGCCGCGATGGTGTAGCAGTTAGGTTGCACGTAGAGTTCGCCGGAGACGCGCATTCGCGCGGACGAGGACTCATGAAACGGCAATACCTCGCGCCCCGCACCGGTATGGTGTTTGATTTCGAACGTCGGCGACGAGTGCATATGTGGATGAAGAACACACTGATTCCGCTGGATATTCTGTTCATCACCGAATCCGGCGAGGTGATCCAAATCAAGCATCAGGCGACTCCGAGGTCATCACGCTTGATCACCTCGCGGCATAAGGTTCGCTATGTGGTGGAAATCAACGGCGGCGAAGCAGAGGAGCTTGGTTTCGCTCTTGGCGATCGCGTTTTATTGCAACAATGGTCGCAAAGCAGGCATGGAACGGCTCGCCCGGCAACTTTCAACGATATCCGCCTCGGTACGAGTGGGTAAAGTCGCGCCGGGGAAAACGGAGGTCAGGAATCCCCCGCGGACAACGCGCCGAGACCTTCTTCGAAGCCGTCCAGCGACAGCGGTACCTATATCGGCTGTCGTTTGGCATCGTAGAATGTTACCGAGATTTGGTTTCCCGCCCGTAGGCTGCCCAGGATTTCGTCATTGAGTTTCATTCCGGCGCGACAACCGTTGGGTTCGCATCGTTCGATCGCAATTCGTGTCGCTTCGCGTTCGTCTATCTGTATTCGCGCACCAGGCGGCAAGGAAATTCCGAGCGGAAGGGTGAGTAGGGCAATGGGATCCGGTGTGTCCTCGACGAACCCAATGGCGAACTGCAGCACCCGCTGTCCGCCTTCTCTGAGCACCACGTTCTGGACGATGAAACAGCCCTGACGGGCCGCTTGTTCGTCGATTTCACAGTTGACGCGCCAATTCCCGAACGCATCCCCGTCCGCAAGTTCTGCCCGCGAGGTGTTGGGGATAAAGATCGCAATAATAGATATCAGAACGAGAACTTTCGGTGGCTGGACACGGCGCATCGGCAGCGGGTCAATATTGGTTTGTATAACACTTCCACTCTACCCGAGATGTTCGTCAACCGCTAGTTTTCGGGTCCTGTGATAGCGGTCGGTTCGCGCGTTCTTCGAACCATCCGGGCACACGCAGCTCGGTGTGTGCGTCGTAGTGATCGTACGGCTTAATATCGATGATCGGCGTACCATCGCAGGCATCGAGTTTGCGCACGTGCAACCGGGTCTCGTTCCTTTCGAGTAATTCGGCGACAGCGAGCCCGATCGGATTGGGATGGCCGCGGCCGCGCGAAGCCAGGACACCGGTCAAGGGCAGAGAACGGTCGCCCCTCGGATAAACGAGAAGCTCCGATGGTGGTTGCGCGCGGTGCATCCAGAACAAGACAATGATGTGAGAATACTCGGTGATACCCTCGAGGCCGGCGGCGTATTCATCGAATATAATAATGTCCGAAACGAGACGTCGCCGTTGGCGCGCGACGTCCTCGTCGGCGACGCTGGTTTCGACGACCCCGATTGGCCGCATCTGTATTGGTACATCGTGCGTCATAGCCCACCTTCAATGTC
>DASCRE010000352.1:0-4771 GCA_034408645.1 Fidelibacterota bacterium
TTGCTAACAATAGAATAATAATACCCATATAATTTGGATAATCCGTAAATGGCATAAATCCCCAGTAAGGTTGACCGCCGAATCCAAAGGCAGAAGGAATAAAGAATGTCAGTATTTCTTTCGGATGGAATGACCATCCTGTGGCATAATTATAATCGGCTCCTCCTCCTGCAGAACCACCTCTAACAGAAAAAGGTGTGTAATCCATTGCCGGTAAATAGATCAATAATGAAATTCCGACCCCAATTACACCGGCGAATGCAAATAACCCCAACCCTTTCCCCATTAATAATCTTTTATCAGAATTACGCAGACCATCTACCAATTGAATAAAACTATAAGCACCAATGAGCAGCCATGTATAATAGGCAATTTGGGCATGGGCCCTTTGAAGTTGAAACCCCAGTAAAATGGCCAACCATCCTGAATTCCACAAATTGGGGTTTTCCCACAATCGGACGGTAAGCCACAGAATCCAAGGAATATAAGTTGCCGTCATCATTTGGCTGCCATGACCAAATACAACCATGGTTACCATATAAGGTGTTATCATGAATGAAACGGCGCCCAATCCCGCCGCCCATTCAGAACATTTTAAATGTCTTAATAAGAGGAATCCACCAATTCCTGCAAACAGCAAATGGAGTAAATGGATAATCATTCCCGGGAGGAAAAACAGTTTGAATAAATATTGCGGAAAATAAAGTTTGGATAAATTCGTAAATGCTTCCGCAGTTGGCATGCCACTGAATACCCATGGCTGCCATTGGGGGAATTCACCCGATTTTTCCGATAAATCATTGAGCGCGATTCCAATTGCTTTGGGAGTAAGGCTATCTGGAGACCCAAATGTCTTTCCACCAAAAATCACCGGTTCAAACAAAACGGCAATAATGACAAGCATTAATCCTGATACAATGACAACAGGGTTATTCCAATCCATTTTCATTTTTTACCTGTAGATTTTGATTTAAAATTACCCAGTATTATTTGAATGCCAGCCAAAAGACCGGCGTCATCTTCATCTAATCCAAATAACCACAGTGTGGTGAAAAATACAAAGACGATTATAAGACCCCCACTGATTAAGGTTAAGATGGTATGGAATGGCATAATTAATTCTTTCAGATAATATCCAACAGCAAATGCTAGTATTCCGGCAGAAATCGGTTTTATGAGGTTTGGGCTCCATGGAGTGAGTTGAAGTAATTTCCAGTTTTGTATAATTCGTATAAAGGCGATGAATGACAGGGTTATTAAAGTTGCAGTTGCGGCCCCCATTCCACCCATTGTTGGTATTAGGTAGAAATTAAAGCTGATGTTTAGTCCGCAGGCTATGAAAGTATTCAATAGGTTCATTTTAGGAAATCCGGTCATGTTCAGTGTGGTACCTCCAATCCCAAAAACTGCCTGTATGAAAGCTGCTGAAACCAATATCATTAAAATTGGGTATCCCTGAAGAAACTGGCTCCCAAAAATTAACATTATTTTTTGGGGGAAAAGCAAAATCAGGATTGCAAATGGCAGAGAAAAGGTGGTAATCCATCGGGTAACCAATTTAAAAAGATGATTCATCTCTAAATTCTGTTTTTTGGCATACATTTCCGCCATTAGGGGGCCATAAATTCCTGCAAATGACAATAGAATTATACGGACAATACCCGCAGTCCTGGCTGCCGGATGGTATAGTCCAACGGTTTCGGGGTCTGTAATATAGCCCAGCATGATTACGTCTGTCCAATGAAGTACGGTGCCTAGAATTGACATGAACATAATGGGCAGAGAATAATTTAATAAATCTCGGTTAAACATTCCCCTTTTCACAGATAGAATATTAATCCCTGAAACTTTTTTCAAGAATATCGTTATTGTGATACACCCTAGAACAGCAGAAAGCACAACAGGAATAATAATAGCTGATTCTGCAGAGTAGAAAAAATAACAGACAATCATTGCCAACAGTAAAATGAAGGGGTTTTGGATCTCAGTTACCACTATTTTATATTTAAGTAGTTTAAATGCCTGTGTAGAAAACGATGAAATGTGGATGATTATATAGAAAGGTAGAGAGAAAGCATGAATAGCAATTACCTTTGTGAGCAGAGAGGATTGATTGAAAATATCCTCTGCTAAATAACCTGAAAAGGCAATTTGTATCAGCATAAAAATTAACCCTGAAATTAATCCCATTTTTAATGCGGACAAAATAGCTGCCTGTTTACTTTCTAAATTGTCTTCCCGACTCACCTTCCTGAGGATTCCCTGATCAAGACCAAGCTTTGCTATCACCTCAGAAATTCGAGTAACAGCATTTGCAAGGGAATATATCCCCAATAATTCTACACCTGCCCAGCGAGCCAGCAAGGTAGTAAAGAGATACCGAAGTAGCTGTCCAAACCCCATCCCAGTAAAGGATATAGCAGATTCTTTGGCGATTTTTGTATTGGGATTCAAGAGGATGGGGTTAAATAATTTATAACTGTATCCACGATTCTTTCAGAATTGTAATTATCAGAATATTGGAAAAAATGATTGAATATTTCTTTTCTTTCATTTTGATATGTATCTCCCTCATAGAAATACTTTTCAAGTTGAATTTGTATCTCTTTCCAGTTTTGGCAAATTGGGCCAGGGGTTGCACTGGTATAATCTTCATATAATTCACGATCTATTTGTTGGTATTCATCCAAGTCAAAGGGTGCGAAAAGAATGGGACGATTTAAAACCAGAAAATCATAAAATACTGATGAATAATCAGTAATTAATACATCTATATGGTGAAGAATACGATTAATGTCATTAGTCTCCTGATTTTTCAATAAATGAATGTGTGAATGTTCATTAGCGAAATTGAAAGATATTTTATCCAATTCATAATAATGCATCTTAATAAGCATGACCGATTTATACTTTTGAAGGAATCTATTAAATTTTTCAAAATTAAGGTGTAACGACATATCATGCTTTCCTGTCCCTTCACCTCGATGTGTTGGGGCGTACAAAAAAATTTTTTCTATTGTATCATCATGATAATTATATAATTGATTTTTATAATATGCTGATTTTTCTGATAAAATGATATCCATCCTAGGGTAACCCGTTTCAACAATATTAGATCTATTGATATTAAATGCAGATTCAAAGCGGTCAGTGACTTTTGATCCCGCTGAGATGATTAGATCATATCTTTCATTTAGAAATGGTAAAAGTTTCAAAATAATATTACGGATAAGTGTGATAATTGGGGGACGCTGATAATTTTCATTTATTATATCGTCATTTTTTATTTTCTTTAAGGGTATACCATGCCATAATTGGATAATTAAAGAACCACGAATACAATATTTATTAACATCATCATATCCACAATTAATAAAAGTAGCCCCTGCTCTACTCCCATACCAAAATCCATAAATTGATTTTTTATTAAATGCTCTATACCCCATGGATCTAAGATGAGAAATTATTTCATTATTATTTGATAACCAGATAGCCTTGACAGACAATTTTTCTTTATGGATATATTCAAACAAATATGAGGTGTTATCAGAATACTTATTGCCGTACCAGGCACCAAAAATCCATACATTATTAGATTTTGGAATTAATTTACTCATGATGAATAAAGGATAAAATATAATCCCAAAAAATAGCTTATTTATCTGTTTCATCATGTCAAATAAATTTATCTAAAGTAGTAATCATAGGATCAATTTTCTTTGAGCAATGCCACCAGGGACCATCCTTTCCTAATGGTAAAATAAATCCCCGGAAAACAACCATATAATATGATCCCTTCAGGCATTTTAAAAGTTAAACAACAAACAATCAGGAAATTACGAATTGGACCACTCCAGAATACAATTCCATAATTACTAAATATACCTGACGGTTTTGGTTTAGCTTCTTTTACTTTATTATCAACAGTTTTTCTGACCCAATCCAAAATAAGAGAAAATGAAACAATCAGCATTGCTAATAGACTATAATTAAAGAAAACTCCGTTAGAGAAATAACTTATAAGGACAATAAAGGTGATTAAATCTTTCAACCCATCTAATACAATATCTAAATAAATACCGAATTTTGATACTGTATTCAGTTTGCGTGCCAACTGTCCATCAACACAATCCATAATAAATGATATAAAGAAAAATAGGGCAGCCAAACCTAATTCACCTGATAATATTTGATAATTCGCAAATAAATTCAATAAAAAAGATAACACTGTAACCATATTAGGTGTAATCGGTGTTGAACTAATAATTATGACAATTACTGCTGCTAAACGTCGACATACTTGATTCGTCCAGAAATCTGTAACATTGCTAACTGCTATAGATTGCCGATAATTTTCTTTAACTTTTATAAAGAAACCCATTACTCTTATTTAACTGCTAAAATCATTAAATGTTTTATATCAACAAAAATATCATCATTTAAAGTAGAATAGTTAACCAGATTTTTATATGTTTCTGATGTTTTAATATGCCTGTTAACAATCTCATCTTTTTCTTTCTTTTCACTGCAGGTATTATTCAGCCAATTAATAATACTTTGACTTTCTAAAATAAATTGATTTTCAATTATGATTTGAAAAATTTTCATCCAATTAATAATTTCTGAATGAGTAGGATAATGAATATTACGGCCAACTAACCAATCATACTCTTGAGAAATTGAATCCTCTGGAGGTACAACTTGGGAAAATAAAAAACACCCATTTGGTTTTAAACATCTATATATTTCTGAAAATGCTAATACTGGATCA
>DASCRE010000353.1:0-1510 GCA_034408645.1 Fidelibacterota bacterium
TTTGCTTTGGAACCGGTATTTGCAGCCTTTTTTGCCATCGTATTTGCTGGAGAAGTCCTTGGCTTTTTGGGGTATATGGGTGGTGGACTTATAGTCTTGGCTGTGGCTTATGGAAGTCGGGGTGAGGCATTAAAATAAAGCCCTATTCTAATCACTGATAAGATTGTAGTTCATACTTGCTTTCCTAAAGTATAACTCATTAAAATATCCTCTGTGAAAATTCTTTTTTCATTCATTCTCAGTTTGATATTCCTAGTATTCTGGAGTTGTTCTGATGCTGGTGATCCATTAAGCAATGATTGTACTGAAGGATTGGATTGTGCCGGTGAATGTGGGGGAACTGCTACAATAGATGTCTGTGGAGAGTGTGATGGTTCCGGATTAAATAATGATGATTGTTGCGGGAATAGCTCAAGTTGTGTTCACTATTCTACTGAAATCCAGCCAATTTTTACCGCCAATTGTACCAATTGTCATGTGAATTTGAATTTGGGTGACTTAAGCCTGTCCTCCTATGATGATCTCATGGAAAATGATGTTGTTGATCCTGGTGATAGCGCGGCAAGTAAACTTATCCAAAGACTTAAGGAAACTTCAGGAACGCGAATGCCGCAGAATCAAGATCCTCTGGATGAAGCAACCATTAATCTTATTGAAACCTGGATAGATGAAGGAGCGCTAGACAATTAATGAACATCCACTGTTTTATTGCCTTCATTTTGTTTATAAATCTTAGTCTTGCCCTCCCCCGTTTTTCGGTCCAGAACGGGTCATCATGTATTGCCTGTCATGTAAATCCCACCGGCAGTGGTCTGCGAAATGATTACGGCAACAATGTAGTGGCTCTGGAAGAATTACCCCTAGAGCGCTGGCTGGATAAAGGAAATGAAGACTGGGATGGCTATATCAGTGATCATCTGCAGATTGGCGGTGATTTCCGCCTACAGGGCGTCCAATATAACGATTCAGATTCAACCCGAAAATCTGCTTTTTTTCCCATGCAGGCTGATATTTATTCTTACCTTAAATTAAACAACAATGCAGGACTTTTTACCAAGATTGGTGTGAGGGGACGCAGTTCATTAAGTACCGAATACTGGGCACTACTGAGCAATCTGCCCCAAAATGCCTGGTTGAGGATTGGGCGTACGCTCCCCAATTACGGACTCCGGGTGGATGACCATACTTCATTCATACGTGGCGGAAATTTCAGCAGAACATTATTAGATTTAGATAAGGAAGGATTAATCTTTGGTCCTTATCTCAATCCTCCTTCAATCCTGGAGCTGGGCGTACCCATGTTCGGGGGTTTGCAATGGACCAGCAGTATTGGTACAGGTATAGTCAAAAGCAACGAAGAATTAAATAATCTAACTACCCAGTTCAATTATACAGGTAATATTAATGATAATATTAGCTATATGGGAGGTTTCAGCTATATGCAGGAAAATAATTTCAGCATGTTGGGGATATCTGGGGGGTTGTCATTTGGTGATTTCACCTACACATT
>DASCRE010000354.1:0-1783 GCA_034408645.1 Fidelibacterota bacterium
CACAGCTGAATTATAGTAAGCGATGTTACGAACCCAAGCCCCCCAGAGGTATGTTGTAGATGACCAATAGTCACCCCAGTTACCCATATCAATATAATCAGCATCGCCACCAATGCGTGCTCCTCCCGGAATTGCTGCTAAACCAGTGGTACCAAATACAGGATTATACTCTAAATCACCATCATTCCATAAATCTGCATTGTCTGCGAGCTGGCTACCTTCATCCGTCCCTCTAAATGATATATCATTTGCTTCTTGCTGACTCATACCAAGATGTATCTCCAATTCCATCCAATCCTCATCAGAAGGCACATGCCAACCTTCAGGGGCTATGTTTCTGCTGTCATCCACCGCATACCAGTTGTAGAGATTTCCATAAATATTTGCATTAGATAGGTCATCATCGTAAACTGCATAAGCACCTATGGATAGGTTTGTCCATTCAGAGTTGCTGTATCCTGTTGTTATTTCATCACCATTGTTATAATGAGTTACTTTTAAATTCTCTGCCATCCAAATCTGATTACCGATTTGCACGGTTTGATATACATTACCATCTATATCGGTAACAATATCCTGCCCCCAAGTAACTGGCACCATTAAGAAAAAAATTGTACCTATAGAAAGTAGATTATTCATAAATCTGTTAAAAGTCCTGTCAGATAATACACTCTGATGCTGAGAATGTCAAGGATGGGGATTTCCATCTGTTTGATGTGAGAGGTGGTAATATCTAAAACACAGGGAGTGCCCCCAAGGTCTGGGTGGCCCTACTTCAACAGCACCATCTTCTTGGTCTGCACAAACTCACCTGCCTGTATCTGGTAAAGATATACTCCTGCGCTCACAGGTCTACCATTAGAGTCTGTGGCATCCCATTGAACTGACTTGAAACCTGCATCTTGGATGGTGTTTACCAGCTGGGTTATCTCTCTTCCAAGCATATCGTAAATGCTCAAAGTGACCAAGGCATCTGATGGGAGGTCATACCTTAGAGTTGTGATGGGATTGAATGGATTGGGGAAGTTCTGATGCAGGGTAAAAGTAGCAGGCACTACTGCTTTGCGTTCTAAGATAAATCTTTCTGCTGATGGTACTGTGAGCTCTCCTGCATCCTCAAGCACATAATCATCTAATGTCTCAGAACTGAGCACCCAGTTGTGGTGTTCTCCAGCATTAAGACTAATGTCATAAGAAATAGTTAGAGTCTCAGTAGTGGGCATTACTTCTACTTCGCCGTAGTCTTTAACTACTCTCCAGCCATCCTTAAACCGTACATCAAAGGCACCTGCAGGAGGTTTAGGCGGCAGACTGTAACTGAGTCTTTCTCGTTGTGAAAGTCCTACTCCAAAGTATAAGTCTGAACCATTAATGCTTATGCTGTTAGCATTAAGACTAAAATCTTGATTCGCAGTCTTTGCTAATGCTCCGCTTGTCAGAGTTATAACTCCTGGTTCATAGGTTCTAAGCCAGTATCCCTTCCCCGGTTCCAGTATCCATGATTCCATGTACCCAATCTCGCCGTAATCATACAATGTTCCGGGAATGATCAATTCGTCAGGATCTGAAATATTATTCAAATATACAGATTGGGATATTCCGCTGACCAGATTCCAGCCTTCATGTAAATTTACGGCTTGATCTAAAATATTTTCTCCTGTTATATTGACTGAACCTGAATTTTCAAACCTCAGCCAGAATCCGTTTCCGGTGACCAGCATGTCTTCGCTAACGTATGACCCGTTAAAGGAATAGAGGGTATTATCAATTGCATCGGGAAACA
>DASCRE010000355.1:0-1650 GCA_034408645.1 Fidelibacterota bacterium
CTTGCGTTTGTACTTGCCGCAGCTGCGATCATCGGATTGGTGATCAACGCTGTGTTGGGTAGCGTGATCGTGCTCATCTGGGGTGAACGTCGCTTGTTCGGACGTTTCCAGTCGCGAACGGGTCCCAACAGATGGGGTCCGTTCGGGCTACTTACGTCCGTTGCAGACGCTGTGAAAACTATGTTCAAAGAGGATCTCGTACCTGCTGAGGCAGATCGGATCCTGTTCAACCTCGCACCGGTTCTGATCGCGGCACCTGCGTTGTTGGTCTTTTCGGTGATTCCGTTCGGTGTTGGTACGTACGTTGCAGATCTGAACATCGGTGTGCTATTTATCATGGCGATAACGTCGCTCACCACTCTTGCCGTTCTTACTGCGGCTTGGTCGTCGGCAAACCGTATTGCGATTCTTTCGGCTTTGCGCTCTGTCGCACTTCTCGTTAGCTACGAAATCCCAATGGCGCTGGCTGTTGTTGGTGTGATTATGCTGGCGGGATCGATGTCGCTTGGGGACATCATTCAGGCCCAGGGTATTCCGTTCATTCTGGTGCAGCCGCTTGGGTTCTTCGTGTTCTTCCTTGCGGCGATGGCCGAAATGGCGAGAGCACCATTTGACCTTACTGAAGCGGAATCTGAACTGGCAGCCGGATATCTGAACGACTACGCTAGTATGAAGTTCGGACTGTTCTTCCTCGCTGAATTCATGGCTGAACTCAGCACATCTGCAATTGTTACAACGCTGTTCCTGAGCGGTTGGAGGGGCTTCGACCCGATTCCTTCGCAATTCTGGTTCATTGCCAAATTGATAGCGGTTCTTTTCCTGATCATCTGGTTCCGGATGACGCTACCTCGACTGCGTGTCGATCAGGTATTGAAGTTCGCATGGAAGGGCTTGTTCGAACTGACGATGATCAACATCATTGTTACGGCGATCCTGATTGCGATCTGGCCACAGCCAACCACCACAGAACTCTGGTACATGGTTGCGATCAACTGGCCCGTTGCCTTCGTATCGATCTGGTTGGTTAGCAAGCTGCTTGGCACCGCTGCGTACGAGAAGCCGCATCCCACGGCTGACTCACCGGAGTACCCGGTTGGCAGCGAGTCGATTCCCGCTTCCTCGGCTCTGATCATAGACCCAGTGCAAGAAGGGGGCGACTGATGATCGGTCTTGGTTTACCTCGTGGCTTCCTAGTGACGCTAAAGAACTTTGTGCGACCTGCTGTTACTGAACAGTACCCGGATCGACACGTTGGTCTGCTGGGCGCGGCAAAAGAAGCTGGAATGAATCCGTTCCAATTCCTCGTTCGCAAGCCCGCTGATTCGATCAAGGCGATTGCAGGCATTGCGACCGTACCGGTTGCGGTTAAGCAGTCGGCACGCTTCCGTGGAAACGAGTTCACATATTTCGAAGACCGATGTACTGCGTGCGCAAGTTGTGCGAAGTACTGTCCGTTGGGGATTATCGAGATCGTCAGTGTCCCCGGAAAAATCGATGCGCAGGAAGGCGAGAGTTATAAGCTCGAGGTCTTCGATATCGATATCGGGCGTTGCATGTTCTGTGGACTATGTGTCGAAGCTTGCCCGTATGACGCCCTGCACATGGGAACGACATTCGAGCGCTCAAAGTACGTCCGTGATGAACTGGTTA
>DASCRE010000356.1:0-3983 GCA_034408645.1 Fidelibacterota bacterium
GACACCTATATGGACACCTAAATTACCTCCCTTGAAACCCCTCCATGTAACTAAATCTCAGTTCAGTAATCCTCTGTAATTAGTGACGGGGCCTCGATTGCCCCCGAGCCCTCCACCAGCCCCTGCATCTGGATCAGGGCTACACCTAAACCCCCTTACAAGGTTCCTATGTACCGATGGGGCCGTAGAGGTCTATGGGTTAATTCCACATACTAGCAGGTGGACCACTTTTTGGGGAGAGGACCACATCTTCATCCATTCAAATAAAAATCCTCAGAAGCTTCTTTAAGCAGTTCCTTGATTATTTTTTGTCTGTAATTTTTACACTCACCTCACGATTATGGTAACCCGTGTGCATTAGGCCCCACCCTCTTTTACATAAAGTAGTTAGTCATGTTTCTATCTAAAGGGCACATTTAGATATGTTACAATAACTTAAAATACGACCATCGATTTGGATCTCTGTTTTTGAGATAAAAACACGCTGCAGCGATGCTTCCGTTCAGTGCTTGCTCAAAGATTGAGTTACAAATTTCTCCAATTCCTTTCGCTTTGCCTTTTTTATAGCTCTCCGTTATATCCGGATTCTTTTGCTTCGCTTCATACCACCATGTTTCTGAGATTCCTAATGCATGGCAAATCTGCTGTTGTGAAAGACCACGAGATGCATGGTGTTCAATCTGTTTAAAAAATTCCTGAGTTGTCTTGCGTGGTTTAGGTCCAGGCTTCATATTTTTATTCATCTTTAATTTGATTTTTTGAAATTTAAAATATTCGAACTAATTATTTATGTCTCAAAACATAATTCTATATTTCAGAAAAATTCTAGTTATTTTGCTAATTCTATCCATCTTCTACGGAGGTTCACAAAATCTTTATCTTTCTGCCCAGACAATAAAACCCCATCATCTTGCTGAAGGAACCTTTAAAAACAACTACATCGATTCGACTGATAAATCCTTTTCTGAATGGATAAAGTGGGTTTGGAATAGAACTGCACCTGACTCTGTAGAATTTCCAATGGCAGAAAATGATCCAAATTTTCTAAAAAATAACCGAACAGAACCAACTCTGACCTGGATCGGTCACTCGACTTTACTCATACAATTTGAAGGTTTCAACATACTGACCGATCCACACCTGACCCAGAGGGCCTCTCCTGTTAGTTTTGCCGGCCCTGAACGTTACATGAAACCGGGGATTTCTATTCAAGACCTACCGCACATCGATCTGATCGTCATTTCCCATAATCACTATGACCATCTTGACCGCTTGACGTTGGAGAAAATTCATCAAAAGCAGGCTGATCAACCTCCTAAAATTGTTGTGCCCCTCAAGCAAAAGGAATGGCTTGATAATATGGACATACCTAATGTTGTTGAAATGGATTGGTGGGATGAGCATGAATATCAAGATTGGAAGATACATGCAGTTCCGGTTCAGCATTGGAGTGGTAGAGGTCTTTGGGACCGAAACCAGGCTCTTTGGACAGGATGGGTTCTGGAACATCCAAAGTTCAGGTTTTTATTTCTAGGAGACACGGGTTACTCAAAAGATTTCATTGATATCGGCAATAAATTTAGTGGTTTTGATCTGGCGGCGATTCCCATTGGAGCCTATGAACCTCGATGGTTTATGAAACCACAACATGTCAATCCAGAAGAGTCAGTTAAGATTCATCAGGATACTGGTTCACGATATTCAGTTGCCATCCATTGGGGTACTTTCATACTGACTGACGAACCAGTAGACGAACCTCCAAAATTGCTAGAAAATGCACTTGCTCAAAAAGGAATCTCAAATGAGCATTTTTTTTTAATGCAACACGGTGAAACACGATCACTTAATTTTCTATTTCAATAAATTTATAATTTCATTTTCAAAATTATCTTCAAGAATTTTTTAAATTAAAAAAAGAATTTACTTTGTATCCATATAATTAATTCCATCCCATGTTTGAGGATTCCATCCATTTGAAATTAAATTATTACACCTATCAATATATAACTTGGAAACCTTATCTTCCTCAAAAGATTCAAAGCATTCAGTAAATTTTATCAAAGCTTTTTCAAAACTTTGCTTTTGATACAAATCATATGCTTGATTAAAAGTATTCAGTTGTGATAATTTCTTTTCTTTATTATTTTTTGATTCAGCATCTAGAACTTCGTAAACTAATATTGGATTATTTTTCCCTTTTACAGATACTCGGTCAATTAACCTAGTTGTAAAATAGTCTTTTTGCAAATGTTGCATAGTTGTTTCACTTATAAGCAACGGAGTACGATAAAGTTTGGTTAATCCTTCTAATCTTGCAGCAAGATTCACTGCATCACTAATAACTGACCCTTCCATACGATCAGATTCCCCTACCGTACCTAAAATCATTGTCCCAGTGTTGACACCAACTCCAATTCTAATTGGCTTATAACCTGCCCTTTTTCTGCCAGCATTATATTCACTTAAAGTTTCCAGCATTATGACAGCAGTTTTTACTGCATCTTCAGGTGATCTGTCGAACAGAGCCATAATTGCATCACCAATAAATTTGTCTATGTAACCATTATTTTCTCGAACTAATGGCCCCATGTGTTTGAGATAAGAATTTACAAACTTAAAATTTTCTTCTGGGGTCATACTTTCTGAAAGAGTTGTAAATGAACGAATATCTGAAAATAGTATACTCATTTCTTTTTGGATTTGATCACCTAATTTAACATCAAGAATGCTATCCTTTTTGAGATTGGTTAAAAGTTGTTTTGGAACAAAACGTTGATAAGCTTCTGTTAAACGTACTTGCTGTTCCATTGCAAATTTTTCTAGATCATTCATTCTTTGTGCGACAGCAAGACCAAAAGTTATAAACATTGCTAGAAATAATGCTCTACTTATTGCAATAATAAATGGAGTTGCAACACCAAATAATTCAAAAACGAAAAAAATTCCATACATAGGTAGCAAAAGAAACGGCAGCGAAAAAGAAAGACATAAAAAACCAGCAGTAGCATCACCTTTTCTCCAACGTAAAAAAGAAATAATAATTACTGTAATCAATAATATACTAAATGGGATTACCATAAATGGAAGAGGAATGAAACCGGCTCCTTGATTATCAGGAGGAAATTTCAAAAGATTATTAAACAATTCTCCTTCTGGCCATCTAAAAGATTCTATTATATAAATTGGAAACAAAACTGAATAAATGATGATACCCAATATAAAAATTTTATTTATTCTTGGATGTGACTCATCAAGCTGGAGAATTTTTCTAAAAAATTGTAAAAGTAATATGAATAATAACGAATAAAATGATAATTCTATTCCACTAAATGTATAATAAAGAGAAAAATCAAAATGAAATCCAGTTGGGTATGTGACGAAAACTATTGTTGATGATAAAAATAAAATCAAACAAAGCCAAATATAATTTCCCTTAGATACAAAATAAATTAATGAATAATACAAAGCAAAAGCAAACGATATAGCTACAAAGCATAATGCTCCCAAAAAATTAATTATTTCTGTATTTTTTAGTTCATTCCAGTTTTTAAGTATAATTCTATCTAATCCGTTATTTGCTGAGTAATACCTATTAAATGGTTTGCTTCTAAAAAAATCATAAACTATAGTTATTTCATTTTTAGGAAGGAATAATTTAAAATCACCACCCATATTGATTTCTGATGAGTATGGATCTTTACCATAAAACCAATATGGGTATTCTCTTATTCCAAGAGAATTATTTAAGATTATTTTTTTTTCAAAATTTAAATTATGTTTAATCCCTATATCAGTTGTAGTTAAGTTGTTCAATACATACATTCTTGTCCAATATCCTCTAACAAATGCCTGGTGGCTTGACAAATCAGAAGACCATTTTTCATTTTGAAGTTGTTCTATTGACGTTTTTTCATCAAAATTTTCTAAATATTCTATAAACTTTCTTTGAATAATTATATTTTTACTTTGATTATCCAGAATAA
>DASCRE010000357.1:0-1632 GCA_034408645.1 Fidelibacterota bacterium
TATCGGCTGTCAGGTTTACGGTCACTCGGTCAAAAGGACGGCTTTGCAGTTTGACCGTCAATGTCCCATTGTCTCCTGATTCCCTGGAATTGTTGTCGATGGAAGCGATGACAACTCCTGCGGTGTCATTGTCTTCAACAACAAAAGTCAGGTTGTCATAGGAATCCAACGTGGCAAGACTGCGATGTTTGTCACTTGAATCCGTACCACATCCATCAACCTGGGTTCCATAACTGCTGCACAGGTTTTTCACCGAGACCACAAAGGTCTGGTTGTCGATTCCATACTCACCTTCATCGTAGTCGTCATCGATTGCAACCACCGTGACTGTTTGTGGAGTTTGCCAGTCACCTGAGTCAGAACCAATTTTTGCGACTTTTCTTATAAAGGTTAAATTATCCGGCACTAGGGTTAAACTTCGGCTGGAATCTTCCACCTGCAAATCAACTCTTACATTCCCCAAAGGTCTTGATGTCAATCTAACTGTAAAGCTACCGTTATCTGATCCGGCCTCCTTCGTAAAATTATCGATCATTGTCATCAACACTTTTGAAGTGTCATTATCCAACTTTTTCATCTCAATCGTAGTAGTGACTTTGTTACTACTATCATAAACATGATTCATTACAGGATCTCCTGGATCTTCCGTCTCTAGAGTGATCTTGAATGAAACATTATCAACATCTACCTCATCATCTTTGGCAGTAACAGTAACTACCTGACTAACATTCCAATCAGTCTTATCAAAATTAAGTTCAGAAGAACTCAGGTCAAAGTCGTTATCCTTGATATCGTTATTATAATTTTTACTTAAAGAAATTTTTACATTCGTATTGGCTTGTGGCTCACTGGTAAGACGGATTTTAACCAACTGGCTCTGGGTCCCGTTTTCAGAGATGGTTAGGTTATCTCGAACAATGTTCAGAGTCGTTTCATTGTCTCCTGCAATAAAGATTTCCGAACCATTATCCAGGACAATTTCAATCCCACGTGTGTCATTGTCTTCAGCAAGGAAGGTAAGATTGTCTGCAGTTCCCTGGTAACCCGTCATTTCCGATAGACTTCCGTATTTAGCTCCACCTGAGACACTACTGACGGTCACCATAAAGGACTGGTTGTCGGGTCCTGGTAAGCTTTCCTCGTCTACATCATCATCGATAGAAGCAACGGTTACGATTAGAGCCGTATTCCAGCTAGCATTGTCAAAGGACAGATTGTCAGGATGGAGAGTCAGTCCCAGCGAGAGGCTGTCGTTATCCACCATGAACAAAGTGACATTGTCTCCGGGCCATGGAGAACTGTTCAAACGAACCGTAAAGGTTGCGTTGTCCCCTGATTCCGAACTTGAGTTATCAATCATCACCAGACGGATACCGACGGTGTCATTGTCCAGGGCATAGAAAGTGATGTTCCCGGTTTCACTACCGGTCAGAGTGATGTTTCCAATATTGTATTTCTCATCCCCTGATGCCGACGAAGAAGTGTTGTCGAGGGTGATCACGAAACTGGTATTGTCCGTTCCATTGTCATCTCCATCATCCACAAAATCATCCGTTGCCCGAATGATGGCGGTCGCATTCTGACTCCAGTTGTCCGGACCAAAGACCAGTGAATCAGGAGAAGCATAACCTC
>DASCRE010000358.1:0-3625 GCA_034408645.1 Fidelibacterota bacterium
CGCTGGTGATATTTTTAACATTATGCCCTATAACAACGGCTTTTACATGGGCAGCATCTCCATTTTTTAGCGTATGGGCATAGCTTAACAATTGCAGTGAATAGGGGCTGATTATCCCCCGGTCATGTTCAATAAGTGCTAGTATCATTTCAATAGTTTTAATTGCTTAAAAATATTCACAACTTCAGGGGCGGCAGAAATGCCCTCACCTAGCATCTCCACTTCTTTTTTCTGCTCATCTGGATGTTGTAATTGAATCATTTCCATTTGCCTTGAAATTTGATCAGGGGAAAGGCGAAAAATCTCCTTCTTCTTGGCTTTTATTCTCCCGCGAAATGATGGATAGCGGGGCAGGTTAATCCCTTCCTTAATGGTTACCACAGCCGGAAGGGTGGTTTCATAAACTTCCATTCCATTTGGAATGTCCCGTTTGCCTATAATTTTAGAATCTGTAACCGTTAAATTTTTGAGTCCGCAAATAATGGGGCGGTCTAATCCGTGTGCTACCCGAATGCCAATTTGGGCATTGCCACTGTCAGCAGATTCACTGCCAAACATAATTAGGTCAAAGGGTTCATTTTTCGCCTCTTCACTTTTTACAGCTTCTATAATTGCCTGGGCAGTTTGCCGAGGGTCCCATTCTGGCTGATCACTTTCCAGAAGAATGGCATCGGTCATTCCCCGTGCTAAACTGTCCTTCAATTGTTCTTCCGCCTCTGCCGGCCCCAGTGTTAGTACCGTGGCATGTCCACCAGTTTTTTCAATAATGGAAATAGCCTCCTCAACAGCGCATTCTTCATGGGGAGATATGGTGAATCCCAAGTTGGTGGTATCAATGGCCTGACCATCCTCTGTAAGGTAGAACTTTGACCCTACATCGGGTACCCGCTTTATGCACACCAGAATATTCATTTCTTAGCTGCGGATTCTCTCATTATCCGGATCAAAGAGAGAACCATTTCCAGCCACCGCCACCGTTACAGGATATTGACTGCCGAAATATTCCACCAATAGGGATGTCCCTTCCCTGGCATATTGAGGAGGAAGGTAAGCCATAAGAATATGCTTGCCGGTTGAAGGCCCTGACCCTGCACTGGTAACATAAGATGATCTGCCGTGAGCATCTACAATGCGATTGCCATCTAAAGAAAGGATGGGTTCACCCCCCAGCATATAACGCGACTCTCCACCATCTGATTCATGGTCATCTACCGTTAGGGTACACATGGTAGTAACGGAGTCTATTTCACGGAGTTTTATAAGGGCATCTTTGCCAATGAAATCTTGAACTTTTACTTTAGGGCGCAGAAGCCCTGCTTCTATGGGCGTGTACTCCCCTTCCAGTTCTGCGCCAAATAAACGATAGCCTTTTTCCAGCCTTCCGGTGGTGCCGTACACTCCAATTCCAGCTGGAACGATGCCATGGGGTTTTCCTGCTTCTGCAATTAAATCCCAAACCTCTTGCCCATGCTTCATGGGAATATAAATTTCCCATCCCAAATCGCCCACATAAGAAATCCGGAATGCCCAGACTTTTATGTCACCTAGATTAATATCCCGTGCCCAGCCAAACTTAAACTGTTTATGAGACATATCTTCACTAGTAAGTGATTGAATAATATCCCGTGCCCGGGGGCCCCAGATACCGATGGTACAGATTTTTGTGGTTTGATCAATCAGCTGAACGCTGCCATCTTCCGGCAGATGCTGGGTGAACCATTTTTTATCTCGGGGGCCATCAGCCACACCGGTAATTATCCTAAATTGATTTTCACCCATCCGCACAATGGTGAGGTCCGATTTCATTCCTGCCTTATTATTTAAAATTGGTGTATAAACCGACCTGCCAATTGATACATCCATTTGATTTACTGCCAAGTTTTGGATGTAGTCTAAAGTGCCGGACCCATCAATATCAAATATGGAAAAAGCACTGAGGTCAAACATGGCTGCCCGTTTGCGCATGGCTAAATGTTCTGCGCTGATAATGGGTGACCACCAACGGCTGTCCCATTCATTGGGCCTATGGCTTATCTGCCCTTCAAATTCTTCCAGTAGTTTTTTATTAGATGCATACCACTGAGGCCGTTCCCAGCCGCCAGATTCAAAAAATACGGCATCCAGTTCTTTTTCCCGCTCATACATGGGGCTTTTGCGAATGCCCCGGGTCTCCTCCCATTGTTCAGAAGGATGTACAATGCCATATATCTTATTAAAACTCTCTTCCGCCCTGGAAATTACATATTCATCGGTCTTGGCATGGTCATAAAAACGGGATATGTCTAATTCGTGACTGTCAATTTCTGAAGCGCCGTGGGTCATCCATTCAGCCACCAGTCGGCCGGCACCAGGGGCCTCCTTAATCCAGATTGCAGCTGCAGACCAAAGGCCTTTCACCTCCAGCGTTTCACCCAGGAGTGGTTCGCCATCTGGGGTAAGAGAAATTAAACCGTTAATAGAATACTGAATCTCCACCTCATCCTTATCCAGCATTTCCGGTATTAATTCCATGGCATCTTCATACTGCTTATCAAAGTCATTTTCAGAAAAGGGCAGCTCTGTGGGAGACAGTTTTGACGCTTCGATGGATGGAATTTCTTCAGCTTTTATAATGATGGGGCGATGGGCATAAGAACCAATTTCAAGATTATTGCCCACCTGTCGTTCATACATATAGGTGTCCATATCCCGAAGAATGGGATATTCAATTTCCTGAGTGCAGTGCTCAAATTCGGAGATGGGGCCCACATCTATCATTTGATGCACAATTGGGGTGAGAGCCATGGAAGCGCCTGCCATTTTTGCAATTTTGGGGCTCCATACTCCGCAGCAGATAATCACATAATCTGCCAAAATATTACCCTTATCAGTTTGTAGGCCGCTGACCCTGCCATCTTCCACATCAACGCCGGTTATTTCTGTATGGGTAAAAACGGATAATGCTCCCATTTCCTTGGCGGCATCCCGCATCATGGTACCAGCCCGAAGGGAATCTACCACGCCCACTGTTGGGCTATAGAAACCACCAATAATGGACTCTGTATTGACCCAGGGGAATAATTTTTTTACTTCATCAGGTGTCACCAATGAGGCTTCAATTCCCCAGGCTTTTGCAGAAGCCATGCGGCGTTTCAACTCTTCCATGCGCTCTGATTTCCGGGCCAGTTCTATACCACCGCTTTCCCGAAACACACCCAGCTTTTTGTACTGCGCCATGCTGTCTAGTGTAAGCTGGGTCATAACCTTTGAATGGTCTACAGGGAAAATGAAATTTGAGGCATGGCCCGTACTACCACCGGGGTTGGGCAGGGGGCCTTTGTCAACCATCACCATATCTTTCCAGCCCAGTTTAGCTAGATGATAGGCTACAGAATTCCCTACGATACCTGCGCCGATTATAACTACTCTGGCGTGTTTTGGTAAATCACTCAATCTTATTTACTCCTTTTAAAATTAATGTTCTTCCTTTAACCCTTTTAGCAGGCTAAAACACATAAAAAGCAGGATAACTGCAAAAAATAAACCGGTGGTAATAGATGCCGTTTGCAGGGCAATAAGCCCACCGCCAAGCAATAGCACAATGGCCACTAAACCTTCAGTCACTGCCCAGAATATTCGTTGAATA
>DASCRE010000359.1:0-1503 GCA_034408645.1 Fidelibacterota bacterium
AACTCTGGGCAGTCTGGAATGAATAGGAAATAAGGTTGTTACCATAATGTATGCTATAGACAACTTCACCGTTTGCATCATAGTTTACAGGGTCTGCATCAAATACAGATAGAGATATGTCACTGTCTACTTTCACCCAGTATCCATCATCCTGAGATACTGCGGTCAAGCTACCAATCCATTGGCCATCTAACTTGATTGCACCCACACCTTCGCCCATAACTCCGCTGCCGTTTTCAAGTTGGCTGAAGATAGAGGTTGTAGAGACATCTTCAGGCAATGCATAGAAACTGATAAGGTTGGCACCAAGATGCAGATCAAAGCTGAGGTCCACACAGTCTGTATTCTCACTGTCATCACATTCCCCGCAGTCGTCTATATAGGCAACCTGGTCACAGTCACCGTCACAGGCCATGTCAGAACAATCATCGCTGCCCACACATACATCAGCAAAACCATCACCATGACAGTTACCACATTCATCATATGGATTTACATCAATCTGCTCTGGATATACAGATGCATCATTGGCATTATCATAGGCGCAGTCTGGATATGGATCTCCATCATTGCACCAGCCATCACCATCATTATCGGCACCATCATCATCCAGGCCATAACTGCCGTCTGAGCAGTCATCACAGCTGTCACCGTCATCATCAGAGCAGACAAGCTCATTATTGTCTTCTGAGTCTACATCATCCAGAGCACCGTCATTATCATCATCATCGTCACCTGCATCACAGGCTCCGTCACCATCATAATCAAAGCCATCACCACCATCATCAGTACCGCCTGGGCCTTCTGTATCGGTATAGCCAGATGAACAATCTTCACAGGTATCACCATCGGTATCACCACATACAAAGTTGTCAAATGGAGAGGTATCATCATCATCAACAACACCGTCGTTATCATCATCAGTATCACCATCATCACATATACCATCTACATCATTATCTGCACCATCATTGGCACTATCATAGGTCCCAGATGAACACTCATCACAGGTATCACCATCATCATCATTACAAGCAAACTCGTTGTTGTCATCATCATCATCACCATCAGCAGAACCATCATTATCATCATCAGTATCACCATCATCACAGGCACCATCACCATCATAATCCCAACCATCATTAGACGGATCATCAGATCCATCTGTCAGATCATCATCATTTTGTGAACAGTCATCACAGGTGTCTCCATCAGTATCATTACAAACTTGCGCGTTGTTGTCATCTGAGTCATCACCATCTGCTGATCCATCATTATCATCATCACCGTCATAGAGGTCGCAACCACCGTTGCCGGATTCTACATAATCCCCATCAGACAGACTATCACCATCATAGTTCCAGCAAGGCTGTATTTCGGCTGGTTCAGGCAAAGCTGATGTTACTTCATCACCGCCTGCCGAGTCCCCAACAATCATTTGATGTATCATAGTTTGTAGATGAACAGTCATCACAGGTATCAGCGTCATTATCAGAACACTGG
>DASCRE010000360.1:0-1600 GCA_034408645.1 Fidelibacterota bacterium
AGCATGATGTTCTCAAAGTATTCTCCCGGTTCGACCACGATGGTCTTTTGAACGCCTGATGGGATGATGTCAAGGGCGAGTTGGATGGTCGCAAAGTCTGTCGGTACAAGAATATCCCCAGCAGGAAGATCATAGGCCACAGCGGTGGCTGATATGAGACCATCATTATTGATAGGGTCTAAATTCAACTGCGCCGTCACCGATATCTCTCCCGTGGATGAAGGGTTAAGTTGAAGGTCTATTCCCCTTGACTCAAAAGAACCTATGGAAATGGGAAGTGGCTGCCAATTTACGATGTCAAACTCTCCACTGGATGAGTTGATCGAATTGAGCGTCAGGGTCCCATCAGTGTTGTTAATGATATTTACGCTTTTTGCTACATCATACCCAACGCTGATATTACCATATTCTAGTTCAGTTGGTGCGACGATTAGTCCGATACCGCCAGTGTGCCCCATGTGGTTCAGGGTGCCATCTGCATTATTGAAGAAGGAATTGGGGTCTCCGTTCCAGAGTACGTGCCCTGCGGTCTGAGGGTCTGGTGTAAAGTCAAGGTTGTCCGGGTCATTGAACTGTGGGTCGAGGGTAGAGTTGTGGGTTCCCCAGTCAATGTACTCAGGCCTTGTGAATCCAGTTGCGAACCCACCCTCGATGATGGAATAATCCACAATAGTGCCTCCACCATAGTTATCTATGGGTTCTCCATGGTTGCCCCAGACAATAGAGTTCCATATCCTGGATCTTCCCCCCTCTAAATTGACCGAGTTCTCACCATTATAACCACCATCATCACTCTGCCAACCATTCTGCGTGACCACACAGTTGTACATGTTCATTTGAGCGGATATGCCATTGCCCTGCCATCCGCACCTGTTGTTGTGTATCACGGAGTTGGTGATATTGAGCACTGAACTTGAGCTTATACCGCCGCCTTTTCCAGCGGCAAAATTATCATGGACCTCCACATTGTGGATGAAACTACCGGATCCACCATCTATTTGGATTCCGCCACCGGGTTCCGCATGGCCGGCCGTATTGTTCCTGATAATGCTATTGGAGAGTCTAAGTTGCGCGTTATTACCCTCAACAAATATTCCACCACCCGCACCATCGACGGTGTTGTTCTGAACAATGAGATCGGTCAATAGCGGACTGGCAGAATATCCTATGACGATCCCTCCACCACAATTATGGTTGTTATGGGTACCTGAATTAATTGCCTGTCCAACACCATTCTGCACTGTAAACCCGCTGAAATACGTGTCCATACCGGCATTACTGCCAAAATAAACCACACTCCCACTGCTGTCTCCATCAATAATGGTCGTCTCTCTATCAGCACCAATAACAACGATCTCCTTATCAATTTCAATATTTTCGTAGTACGTCCCTGCCGCTACCAGTACCGTATCACCGTCGCTGGATGCATCAATGGCTTCCTGGATGGTGGGTACTTCTCCTGGTACTTCCACCACGCCATCGCTTAAGTCAAAGGCATTGCCTGAAAGGGCGAATTCGCCATAGGTAGCATCCCCGGGAATATTATCAGACGAAAGCTGCAGTGTACCTGTCTTAACGCCTGTGGCAGTGGGCGTAAAGG
>DASCRE010000361.1:0-1932 GCA_034408645.1 Fidelibacterota bacterium
GCTAACTTAAGTCACGGATAAGTCACATTCTGATGTAAAAACAAAGTAAATCGTGTATCTATTCTATGAAAAGTATACAGAAATTAATTTGTTATCAACATAAGAAATTTTATTGCTCTTGCACCTACGCAGGTCGCCATAGCCCCTACTCCATATAATATATAGTCCACTCACTTTACTCCCACTTTTTGATTGTCGACCAGTTTCTTCAATGAGCCATAGTAAATGCTTCAAGAGCCAAACCATAGAGTAGCTGTATTTTTAATTTACTGTTCATAACAGTTCTCAAAGGTAACTTTTTCTATCTCTTCATCTATTCTTACAGCCATCAACTCCTTAAATGTATAGACACCGAACTTATTCTCAATATGGTGTTCGTGATACTTAACAGTAACTTTAGTGCCGTTAGGGATCTCTTGTTGGATTAGCTCATCGTGTTTGTTAAAAAGTAATGGCTGTTCCGTATTTATGTTCTTTCTAAATAGATGATCTACTCCATCTTCTGTGGTTACCTGAATCTGATAACGAGGATTAAATTTAGTATTAGGTTGCTGTATAAAACTATGTGTTGCCGTGCCTGTGATTAGTGCCATCTTAAACCTCCTTTTAGTTAATGTTTGTGTATTGTCATACGAATGTTTTTGGATTGTATATGGGCTGTATGTCCTTTGTTTATTGGTTGTTTGCGGATTTTACAAACTGTTATTAGATGAAACAATAAAGCAATAAAAAATTTATTACGCTGAAGAACCTATAGATAAAGGAACGTTCCACTCCTGCTGAAACTACTATTTGCATATAGATGTTAATTGGTATTAGTTTGATTCAATGACTATGTATATTAGACAACTAGATCCAAAGAAAATGAGAATTAATCCTCATACGAATAAACCATGGAAAGCATGGGATGCTAGACCAACTAAAAATGCAGAAAATGGATACTGTGAAGTCCTAGGTAAAAAATACAAAGTCAATGATCGTCATGTTTTTGATTCTTATTTTACAAATAGGAAGATGAGAGATGGAACAATTAGTGAAACAGACAGCCATGGTTATTACTATGAAAGATGGACAGTGCCTAGAGAAGGAGTGTGTCAATTTGAAGGCTGTGAAGAACAGTTTTTATATTTAAGAGAAAGAAAAAATAACTGTGATCTCCATTGCCAAACATTTAGAGATGAGACACATGAAGAAATGCTAGCTAATAACTATGCTAGCTGTGGCAGAAGTAAGTATATAGCTAGAAGAACAGGTTGTAGTGGAGAGAAAATCCCACTAGATATATTTAAGAATCTTGATGGAACTTTTAGTCAGAAACGAAATAAAGATTACATAAGATCTCAATGTAACTTATGTAAGGATGAGGTCGGTTGGATCGGAAGGCTAAAAAGAGAACACAAGATGACTCCTGAAGAATATGACATCCAGTTTCAGAAACAAAATGGTGTCTGTGCTGTATGCTCTTTGCCCGAAAAGAAAAGAAAGAGACTCAGCGTAGATCACGATCATCAGTTTGATGGAACTGATACTAGATTGAATAGAGGATTGGTTTGTGATTCTTGTAATAGCAGTCTTCGAGATAGGTCTGTAGATGATCTAATTGGGTCAGAACTACATTTGCAAATGGCAATCTATTTGAAGCTAGCAGAACTTACTGTAGATGAAGGTTTTAATTCAGGTTCATTTTCAGTTAATAATTCTTATCATAAAAAAGCCATTAGTAATCTAATTCTTGTCTTACAAAAAGAGTTAAACAAAATAGATTAAATGCCTGAATAGGTGAGTGAGTTTCCTCCCACTCACCTTGAAGGATTTATACACCTTTAGAATATGCATCCAGAATACCTGTGAGACGCTCTCATTTGCGTTCTAATGCATTCTTTTTGGAAATATGACTTTGGGTATAAGGTATCTGATCTAAAGCGTTATATC
>DASCRE010000362.1:0-2265 GCA_034408645.1 Fidelibacterota bacterium
ATGGTAATATTTTTATAGGCCAGACAACATCAACATCTTTTACGGACCAGGGACTGAGCAAGAGCACAGAGTACTCTTATACAGTTGCAGCATTTAATGAGGCAGGACCTTCAGCACCATCTGAGATGGTCTATGCCACTACATCGTCCCAGGGTTCGCTTTTGGCGCCCTATCCTCCTCAGTCTCTCACCGCAGAGCTGACGGTGAACGCCAGGGCCAGTAATTACATAGATGGATATGTGGACGTTGATTGGAGTTCAGCATATTTTGAGTCTGACCCATTTGAGCTGTCTTACTCAGGCAATCCATTCAGCGCCATGGTATTTGTGGTGACAGGGATCACTTTTAATGATGGCAGTGCGATATCGGATGGGGATGTAATTGGTATATATGATGGTGATCTGTGTGTGGGTAAGGGTACATGGCCACTGCCCCAGAATAATTTGGTAGCCAGCCAGGATGATGGTAGCGGCAATGGATTTTCTCCTGGTAATGCTGCATATTTCAAGATATGGAAGGACGGATTTGTGCGAACTGTTGTAGAGTCTCCTTCACAGGTATTTAACGGTTTGGACGTACAGTCTGTTGACTTAACAGTGTACAATGACACATATACATTATACAGGAACGGTAGTGAGCTGGTACCAGTGCTTATGGAGACAGCTTACGTAGATACGATGATAGAGAGCGAGATGGAGTATGTGTATCACGTGAGCGCCACCAATGTGTTGGGCAACGCCTATGAGTCCAACCCATCAGGTACGGCCATGGTGAGCACCTATGAGGTAGAGGGCAATGCACCAGAGATAACAGACATTGAAGATCAGACCATCAATGAGGACAACACCTTAGCGCTGACCCTTTCAGCTACAGATGCAGATAATGATGAGATCATTTTCTTTGCACATCCTTTGAATAGTGCTGATCCAGTGGCCTGTAGTGTAAGTGGAGATCAGCTAACGCTGACCCCTGCGCCGGATCATTTTGGTGAGTTTGCCATAGAGGTTATTGCTTTTGATGACAGTCAGTACTATGAGTCAAACACATTGACAGATACTACGATATTCACTCTTACAGTGTCATCGGTGAATGATGCACCGGTGGTTCTGAACCCCATGACAGATCTTGAGAGGGTGGAGGGCGCCGATTCAGACATAATAGATATCTCAAATGTATTTATAGATGTGGATGAGTCTGTGATGGATGCAGATGAGCTGACCCTATCTGTAACTGCTGATGAAGGAGTGGAGACTTATATAACAGGTGAGACCTTGATTGTAGAATATACTGAAACTCAAATAAGTGGTTTTCTGGACATATCTCTAGAGGCGACCGACCTGAGCGGGGCAACAATTGTTGATACACTTTCGGTTGATTTTACAGGCTTTAATGAGCCACCAGCTTTCGATTGGGTACCTATAACAGAAGTAATTGCAGACTCACTTTATTCGGAAATAGTTACAGCAACAGATCCTGATAATGAACCATTATTATTGGAAGTTTCTGTTCTACCGGAATGGCTGTCATTTCAGGATATTGGTGATAATACAGCTGTTCTTGAGGGTATCCCAACTTCTGAAGATGAGGGAGATCATGAGGTACAGATGACAGTAACAGATGGATATGAACACGATACACTGTCATTTGTTATTACAGTTCATCCATCTGATTATTTGAATGTAGCACCTGAGTGGACAAGCGTACCTGTTACGGAGGCTAGTGAGGATGAACTCTATGAATATGTTATGGAAGCATCTGATGAAAACAATGATGAGTTAACATTTTCTGTTGTAGAGCTGCCAGCCTGGCTTTCATTTGATGGAACTGTGACCATTAGTGGGATTCCACTTCAAACGGATATTGGTGACCATGAAATCAGTTTGAATGTCTCCGATGGATTTGCAATAGTTGAACAAATATTCACTGTAACAGTTAATGCAGTTAACGATGCCCCTGTTGCAATGGATGATGAGTATTCTACAGAGGAAGAGGATTCATTGGTTATCGATGCTCCAGGTATATTAGCAAATGATGTAGATGTAGATGACAGTACATTGACAGTTTTGTTGATCGGCGATGTATCTAACGGTGTACTTGAGCTGGCTGGTGATGGATCTTTTATATATACACCGGACGAGGGCTATTCTGGGACGGACCAGTTTTTCTACAGTGCTAGTGATGGTGAGCTATTGTCTAATACCGCTACGGTAACCATTACTGTCACACCGGTAGATGATCCACCAGTTGCAGAGGACTATGATATCG